>NZ_JBKQOI010000134.1:0-22901 GCF_052145595.1 Mycobacterium sp.
GGTCTGCCGACAGCTGCGCGCAGCGGATGGACACCACCCAGTGGCCGTCGCCGCTGGCGTCGCACCAGCCCACGGCCCCGGCATAGAAACCGCGATCACCTTCCAGCTCGGCGATGAGCTCGGTCGCTGCCTTCGTCGGCACCCCTCCGACCGCCGGCGTAGGATGCAGCGCCAACGCCAGATCGATTGCGGTGGTTGACTTGTCGCGTAACCGGCCGCTGATCGGTGTGCATAGATGCCAGACAGTTGCGGTGCGGCTCAGTTCCGGCTCGGGGGCGATTGTCAGGTCGTCACAGAGTGGCTCCAAGGCGGCCCGCATGGCGTCGATCACCAGCTGGTGCTCATGACGGTCCTTCGCCGAAGCTGCCAGGGTGGCGCCGTTGGCGGCGTCGACGTCCGGGTCGGCGGCGCGTGGGGCCGAACCGGCGAACGGCCGGCACATGACGCGGTCGCCGGAACGTGCCACCAGAAGTTCCGGGCTGGCGCCCACCAGCGCCATGCCCGCATAGTCGTCGCCGGCGGCGGATAAGTCGACCAGATAGCCGTAGGCGGCCGGGTCCGCGGCGACGAGCCGGCGCAGGATGACGCGCGCATCCAGCGGAGCGTCGGCGACCAGTTGCAATGCGCGGGCCAGCACCACCTTGCGCAGCGAATTGCCCTGTGCGGCAAGCACATCTCGTGCGCGGCTGATGCGGTCGCGATACTCGGCCGGCGGCGGCAAAGCGGCGACGATGCGCACCGCGGGCAGTGGGCCCGTCGGCCAGTCCGGCGGCCCATCGGTGGGAAGCACGGCGTCCGGCACCAGCAACGCTGCGGCTCTGTCCACGTCAAAAGGCAACGCACCCAACACTATTGGAGCCCGACCCGAGCGCAGCGCCGCTTGTGCCATCCGCACGTCGCAAAAGCGCGTCCGCACCCCGTCGGCAACCATGGTCCCGTCCGGACCACATAGTGCGAACGGCGGTTCGGGGGCGCTCACCCGGGTGCGATCGCCTGCGGGAGGCCGGTCAATCCGAGCGCAGCGAGCTGTCGCACGCCATGCTCGAACCCGCACACGGCGATCGAGCCGGCGAGCATCCAGAAGCGGCTACCCTCGACGAGCGGCAGCTCGACCCAGCGCGTGATCACCGCGCGGGAAAAGTGGCTATGGCCCACGAACAACACGTCGCGCGAGGTCATGTGCTCTAAAGCGAGTGCGAGGGCCCGATCGGCGCGGTCGCTGACTTGCGCCACACTCTCGCCGCCGGGGCAACCGTGCGTCCAGATCAGCCAATCAGGAACCGATTCGTGGATCTGCGCGGTCGTTAACCCCTCGTAGGAGCCGTAATCCCATTCAGCAATCAGCGGAGATACCTCGTCGACGGTGAGCCCGGCCAACTTGGCTGTGATCAGGGCACGTATTCGCGGGCTGCTGATCACCAGCGGGTCGGAGAGTTTCAGTTCATTCAGAACTCGCCCGACAAGCTCGGCCTGAACCCGGCCGGTATCGGTGAGCTCGATGTCGGTGCGGCCAGTGTGCTGGCCGGATTTCGACCAGGCGGTCTCGCCATGGCGGAGCAGTACAAGTCGGTGGTTGTGCAAGCCCATGCCGACTGATTCTGCCCGACGACGCGCCGTACCTGTGGGCCGAAGCGCACGGCGGGTGAACATGCCAGGATGGGCATTGTGACCGCGCGGCGACGATGCAGAGTGAAGCGATGAGGAGGAGCGGCGCCTGTGACTAAGACCCGGGTATTGGCGGTGGCCAACCAAAAGGGTGGCGTGGCCAAGACGACGACGGTTGCCTCGCTGGGTGCGGCGATGGTCGACGAGGATCGGCGAGTGCTGCTGGTCGACTTGGATCCGCAGGGTTGTTTGACCTTCTCGCTTGGCCAAGATCCCGACAAACTGCCGGTGTCCATACACGAGGTCCTGCTCGGTGACGTGGAGCCAAGCGCCGCTTTGGTCACGACGATGGAGGGAATGACGCTGCTGCCGGCAAACATCGACCTGGCGGGCGCTGAGGCGATGCTACTGATGCGGGCCGGCCGCGAATATGCGCTCAAGCGCGCGCTGGCCAAGCTCGCCGACCAGTTCGACGTGATCGTCATCGACTGCCCGCCATCGTTGGGGGTGCTTACCCTCAACGGCCTGACGGCAGCCGACGAGGTAATCGTGCCGCTGCAGTGCGAGACGCTCGCGCACCGCGGCGTCGGCCAGTTCCTGCGCACGGTCGTCGATGTCCAGCAGATCACCAACCCGGATCTGCGGCTGCTGGGCGCATTGCCGACGCTGTACGACTCCCGTACCACCCACACCCGCGACGTATTGCTCGACGTCGCCGACCGCTACGACCTGCCGGTGCTTGCTCCGCCGATCCCGCGCACGGTGCGTTTCGCCGAAGCCAGCGCCTCCGGCTCGTCGGTGATGGCCGGGCGCAAGAACAAAGGCGCGGTGGCCTACGCCGAGCTGGCGAGGGCGTTGCTCAAGCACTGGAAGACCGGCAAACCGCTGCCGACGTTCGCGGTCGAGATTTAGCCGAGATTTATCGGGGCGGTCCGGAACCGCTCAGCCCAGGGCCACCACGGTGTCGCCCCGCTGCTCGAACACCCTGGATCCCGACACGGCCGGGACCACGGCCCTTCCGGGTCGCATGGTGCTGGGCGCCCGGTCGACCGGAATGTACCGCTCGTTCGCTCCGCTGAGCGGGTCGTAGACACCGATCGCGCCGCTGACCGGCACGAGCAGGCGACCCGCCATCATCACCCCCGGGCCCAACGGGGCCGTCGTCTCACCCGCGGCAATGGTGTAGCGGAGCGTCAGGTTGTTCGCCTCGAAGACCATCAGGGCATCGCCGGTCCACCAGGTCATCAGGTTGCCCGCCTGGGAGACCACCGCCGAGCCCGAAGGCGGCTTGGGAAGCAGTGTGCTCGACACGGTGGTGCCGGTCTCGTCGATCACCTCAACCCTGGGCTGCGGCGCGGGCAGGTACACCGCCGTGTTGTTCTCCCAGACGGTCAGCACGCGAGCACCCGAATCCGCCCCGATGCCGGGCTCGGCCACGACGTGCTGTTGGGGTTCGTCGTCGTCTTTGCCGGGGCGCAGAAGGACGAGCCGCAGGTCAGTCTGATGCACGCAGCTCTCGAGCACCGATACCGCCGACGAGCTGGCCGCCGCCGAGATCAGCCGGCATCCGGAGTTCAGTCCCCGCGCCGACGGTTTCACCCGGGCGTCGGTCTCGCCGTAGGCCAGCATCCGGACCGTGTCGGAGCGCCACAGTTCCAGCCTGGTGTCGCCGACCGACAACACCGTCGTGCCGTCGGAGGACAGGCGCACCCGCGGATCGGCGTAGCCGCTGCGAGTGGCTCCGCGATGACCCGTGGACCCATCGAGGGTGCTGACCTGCCCGCATCCGCGGTCGTCTTTGTAGACGGCGACGGCGTAGTGGTAGACCCAGGACAGCCCGCACAGGTCGCTGTCACGGGCGTAGCTCCAGCGGGACTGGCCCGTGCCGGGGTCGCGCCCGTCGACCTGGTGGCCGTCGCCGGTGACGACCATCCCGCTCACCACCGCAGGCGCAGCGGTGGCGGGGCTTTGGGCCGTCCACAGCTGATTCAGGGCGGCCGGCACTTCCTTGGCCGGAGTCGGGTTGGGTGCCGGAACTGCGGCCGGCCGACTGATGGTGGCCCGGGCGTCGCTGGTCCACCAGATCAGCGCCGCGACCGCGGCGACGACTACCGCGATCGTCGCGGCGGCCAAGATGTCGGCTTTGGTCCGGCGTTCGGGTCTGACCATGCGCCGGCGCGGGTTTTAGTTGGCCTGCGCTGCGGCGGCGGTGGCTGCGGTGGCTTCAGTGGCTTCAGTGGGTTTGCGGCGGCGACGGCGGCGCCGGCCGGTCGCTGACTTACCGGACGGCGTGTCGGTGCTGGCTTCACCGTTGGTGCCGCTGGCGGCCGCGCCGCCGGTGGGGTGTCCGGTGACGGGTTGCCCGCCGCGGGTGCGACGCCGCGGCGCGCCGGAGCGCGTGCGTCCAGACTTCCCGGAACTCTCCGACGTCCCCGTGTCGCGGTGCTTGACCTGCGACTTACGCGGCGCACCTAGCGTGGTGCCCGCCTCGGGCGGAATGCCCAACTCGGCGTGCAGGTGCGGCGAGTTGGAGTAGGTCTCGGCCGGATCCGGGGAGCCCAGGCCCAGGGCCTTGTCGATCATCGTCCAGCGGGGCAGTTCGTCCCAGTCCACCAGGGTGACCGCGATACCGGTGCGGCCGGCTCGGCCGGTGCGACCGATGCGGTGGACGTACATCTTCTCGTCCTCGGGGCACTGGTAGTTGATGACGTGGGTGATGTCGTCGATGTCGATGCCGCGGGCGGCGACGTCGGTGGCGACCAGCACGTCGATATCGCCGGCGCGAAACGCCTTGAGCGCCTTCTCGCGCGCTATCTGCCCGAGATCACCGTGCACCGCGCCAACCGCGAATCCGCGTTCGGCCAGCTCGTCGGCCACCTTCTGTGCGGTGCGCTTGGTGCGGGTAAAGATCATCGTCGCGCCCCGGCCGCTGGCCTGCAGGATGCGGCTGACCAGCTCGATCTTGTCCATCGCGTGGGCGCGGTAGACGAACTGCTCGGTGGTGTCGTGGGTCGCCGCGGAGTGCGGTGCCTCGGCCCGGATGTGCGTGGGCTGGACCATGAACGTGCGGGCCAGCGTGATGATCGGGTCCGGCATGGTCGCCGAGAACAGCATCGATTGCCGGTCGGCCGGGATCTGACGCAGGATGCGCTCGATATCGGGAAGGAAGCCCAGGTCGAGCATCTCGTCGGCCTCGTCGAGCACCAGCACCGACAGGCCGCCCAGCTGCAGGTGGCCCTGCTGGCACAGGTCGAGCAGCCGGCCCGGGGTGCCCACGACCACGTCGGCACCGGCGCGCAGCGCCTCGATCTGCGGCTCGTAGGGACGCCCGCCGTAGATCGACACCACCGACAACCGGCGGCCGTCCTCAGCGGTCAGATACTTGGCCGCGGTCCCCAGGTCATTGGTGACCTGCAGGCACAGCTCCCGGGTAGGCACCACGATCAGGGCTCGAGGCGCGCCTGTGAGTGGCCTGGTTCCGGATTCGGCCGTGACGCGCTGCAGCAGTGGCACGCCGAACGCGAACGTCTTGCCCATGCCGGTGCGGGCCTGGCCGATCACATCTTCGCCGGCGAGCGCCAGCGGCAGGGTCAGTTCCTGGATAGCAAATGGGTTCTCGATACCTTTTTCGGCAAGTGCGCGGACGATTTCGTCGCGGACGCCAATTTTGGCAAATGTTATTTGGGTAGTTTCAGTTGTGCTTGTCAGTGCGGTCATACGCGGATGGAGAGCCTTTCGGTGACGTATCGGTTTCTGTCGGTGTTCTTCTGTGGCGGTCACGCGCGCACGGGTTCCGACTCCGAATACGTCGCCGAGTTGCCGGCCGCCGCTCTGCCTGAGCGGTGCTCAGCCCGGGCGGGCCAGCTGTGCGCGCACACTTCCTAGGTAGTGGTGCTTTGAAGAAATTTAGCCAATACCTGTAATCATGATAGCTGGTGGACGGCTGGCCCCCATTTTCCGCTAAGTCCGCCGACTAGAGTGTTGCCATGACTTCGCCCTACCCCGCCGACCGGGTGGACGATCCGCCCGCCCCGGAGCTTTCGGCAGATCATCCGGGCGTCAACGAATTGTTCGCGGTGCTGGCATACGGCGAGATCGCCGCGTTTTACCGGCTCACCGACGAGGCGCGAATGGCGCCCGACCTACGAGGACGGATCTCGATGGCGAGCATGGCCGCCGCCGAGATGCAGCACTACGAGCTGCTGCGTGACGCCTTGGAAAGCCGCGGCGTCGATGTCGTGTCGGCGATGTCGAAATACGTCTCCGCGCTGGAGAATTACCACCGGCTGACCATGCCGAGTACGTGGCTGGAAGCTTTGGTGAAGACTTATGTCGGTGATGCCCTGGCGGCCGACCTGTATCTCGAGATCGCCGATGGGCTGCCCGACGAGGTTGCCGACGTAATACGGGCGGCGCTGTCGGAGACCGGGCACTCGCAGTTCGTCGTCGCCGAAGTGCGTGCCGCCGTGACCGCCAGCGGCAAACAGCGCAGCCGGCTGGCGCTGTGGTCGCGCCGCCTGTTCGGCGAAGCGATCACGCAGGCCCAGTACCTGCTGGCCGACCACGACGAGCTGGTCGACCTGGTGGTATCCGGCCCCGCCGGCCTCGGCCAGCTCGGAGCGTTCTTCGACCGTCTGGAGCGGACGCACGACCGTCGGATGCACGAACTCGGTCTGAGCTGACCCAGGTCCTACCCGCTCAGCGCGTGCAGGTCGCCATGATCCCGTTGTTGGTCGACGCCACCACCGGTTGACCGGCGGCATTGAGGATCGAGCAATTGAGCCGGCCGTAGAAGCTGGTCGCCACAACCGATTCGGTCTGGACGCCCGGATTCAGGACGATCACCTTCGACCATGGCAGCGAAACATTGAACTCGGTCTGCGGGTAGCCCCGGGCATCGGTGTAGACCACGCTCACCAGGTCCAGCAGTTGCTTCGTCCCGGTCACGCTGTAGACCACGGTGCGCGGGTTCATCGCGGTCGGTGGTGGCGCGCCGATGGGAGGCGGTGCGGCGGTTGGGGTTTGCGTCGGCACGTCGCTGGGCGGGGCCAGGGTGGTGACGGTCTCCGGCGGCAATTGGGGCGCCCGAGAGGTGCTCGGTGAGGGGGTGGGCGATGCGCTGGGTGGGACCGTCGTCTTGGGCGCTGCGGGCGCCGAGGTCAGCGTTCGCGGAGCCGGCGCCCCCACGGTGGCCTTCGTCGATGCGCTGTCTCCGCTGTTGATGATGACAGCGGTAGCAACAGCGCCAAGGGCCACCACTGCGCCGAGAACCGCGGCAACCGGGCGCCAGCGACTGTCGGCCGGCCAGGCCAGCTCGCCGTAGCCGTCGTCGTCGGCTCCGTCGGCTTGATGGCTCTCGTCGGGGTAGTCATGGACTAGGCCGTCGAGGTGGTGGAGTGTGTTGCTGATGGTGCCGATGTTACCGATGTGAATAACGAGCATGCGGTCTCGCAGGCCGCGTTGACCAGGCTGGAAGCTAATCGTTACCTGCGGGCGGCTTGCGGTTGCGCTCACCGCGAAGGTGCGACGGGCCTCGCCGGCCGATCTGCATCAGAGCCCGCCCGCCGCGTCCACTAGCCTGCTGCTGACACGTCTGACGACTTCAATACCTTCAACAGCAATGGAAGGGGCCACCGTGGAGGTCAAGATCGGTATAACGGACAGTCCGCGCGAACTGGTCCTATCCAGTACGCAGACGCCGGATGAAGTCGAAGAACTCGTCACGGCCGCACTGCGTGAGGGCTCGGGGCTACTCAACCTGAGCGACGACAGGGGCCGTCGCTTCCTGATTCATACCGCCAAGATCGCCTATGTCGAGATCGGTGTTGCCGACGCCCGCAAGGTCGGCTTCGGAATCGGGGCGGATGCGGCCGCGAAGGCTGCGGGGAAAGGCCGCTAGTAGCGAGTAAGCGGGACGTGTGTCTAGTTGCTCCGCACAGCCGATACCAGCCACAATATGCCTGTTACCTGCTGCGATAGCGACTGGTCTTGGCGAACGTCGAAACAAGACAGGTAGTGGACTACTCGCGTCAGTTGCACTGCTGCGCGGCACCATCGAACGGTAGCCAGTGGCCCCGTCTCCAAGAGTCCTTCAAAAGGAAACGAAGTCATGGAAAACACGGGAGCAATCCTCCTGGCCTTACTTTTTGCAATACCCTGGGCGATCCCGATGGGTCGATGACGCCAGCCTGCTCTTGGGCTCCGGCGGTGCCGGCGGCGCCGGCGGGAATTCCTTCGGGCCGGGCGGGAACGGCGGTCACGGCGGCAATAGTGGGCTGATCATCGGCAACGCCGGGAACGGCGGCAACGCCGGGCCTGGTACGCCGGAGGGCACCCCCGGTACCGGCGGCACCGGCAGCCTGCTCCTCCTCGGCGCACCCGGAAATAACGGGATGACATAGCCCGCGGCGGCGATGGGGGTGGCGCCGGTTAGCGGTCGGTGATGATGACCGGGCAATGCCCCTGCGTGAACGTGGGTGGTCTCCGCTAAGAGCGAGTAAGCGGGACGTGTGACAGCCCGCCCCAGGCGAACTGCACGGTGCCCTCGACGGCGTCGGACTTGGAGATCGGGCGGTCGGCGTCCAGCCAGTACCGCGCCGCGTCGACGCTCATGCCGACCAGGCCGACTGCGATCATCCGGGCGCGGTGCGGTTCCAGTCCGGAATCCTCGGCTATCAGGGCGAACACCGCGTCGATGCACGATTCCGTGGCGACCCGCACCTGGGCGGCGACCTCGGGCTCGGTGACGTAGTCGTTCTCGAAGATCAGCCGGTAACCCTGGCTGTCGTGCTCGATGAAGTCGAAGAACGCCTGGACCGCCGCGTGCAACCGCTGCCTGTTGTCGGTGGTGGTGCGCAATGCCTGCTGTACGCCCGAGACCAGGTTTTCGACGTGCCGCTGCAGCACCGCTAAATACAGTTCCAGCTTGCTTGAAAAATGTTGGTAGAGAACGGGTTTGCTGACCCCCGCCCGTTCGGCGATCTCGTCCATACCGGCCGCGTGGTAGCCGTGGTCGACAAAGACATCGCTGGCAACTACCAGCAATTGGCTGCGACGCTCGTCCCGGGGCAACCGATTGCCGCGCCGGTTGGTCGCCGCGGCGGGGTCTCCCGGCCGACCGCGGTCAGCCGGTCTGACGGCACGCCGTGCCGCCCCCTTAACGAGTTCGCTCATCGAGTCCTCATCTGATTGTGGGCAACTGACCGTCGGACACCGCCGAGGCCAACCGCGCCGCTCGTCGAAACGACATTACTACCCGTGCCCCCTTACCTATCATGATCGTGGCCGTCGCCGCTGGCAGAAACGGTGTCAGGCGGTGCGGCCGGGCGCGCCAGGGGCGGTCGCGGTGCCGGCTATGCGATCCTGGGGAAATGATGTCCCAGCGGCCTACGCGTGGCACCGGTCGAGTTCCGGTCCTGCGCGACGAGTGGCGAGAACCACTTCGGGCCCTGCGTGATCCGATCGCGCGGGACGCCGGACGGCCCCGCGCCGACCGTGACCGGCCGCGCCAATGGCGTAAGCAAACCTGGCTGGGACGCTTCGTATCCACCTATGGCTGGCGCGCGTATGCGCTGCCCGTTCTGGTGATGCTCACCGCATTGGTCGTCTATCAGACGGTCACCGGCACTGGTGCGCCTAAACCAACGGCAAGTCAACCCATCCAGAGCCCGCCCGCGATCGGCGCGGTGGGCACGGCAATCATCGACGCGCCACCTCGCGGGCTCGCCGCGTTCGATGCCAACCTGCCGGCCGGGACGCTGCCGGACGGCGGCCCCTTCTCCGAAGCGGGCGACAAGACCTGGCGTGTAGTGCCGGGTGCGACGCCGCAGGTCGGTAAGGGCACCGCCAAGGTGTTCCGGTACACCGTGGAGGTCGAGAACGGCCTTGACACCACGATGTTCGGCGGGGACGACGCCTTTGCGCAGATGGTCGGGCAGACGCTGGCCAATCCCAAGGGCTGGACGCACAACCCGCAATTCGCGTTCATCCGGATCGACAACGGCAAACCCGACTTCCGGATCTCGCTGACGTCTCCCGTGACGGTGCGGGACGGGTGCGGCTATGAATTCCGGCTCGAGACGTCCTGCTACAACCCCGTATACGGGCCCGAGCGGCAGGCGCGGGTATTCATCAACGAGGCGCGCTGGGTGCGCGGAGCCATGCCTTTTGAAGGCGACGTGGGTTCCTACCGGCAGTATGTGATCAACCACGAAGTCGGTCACGCCATCGGGTATGTGCGCCACGAGCCGTGCGAACAGCAAGGTGGTCTGGCGCCGGTGATGATGCAGCAGACGTTCTCCACGTCGAATGACGATGCCGCCAAATTCGACCCCGATGTCGTCAAGGCTGACGGGAAGACCTGCCGATTCAATCCCTGGCCGTATCCGATCGCCTAGCCCGCCGACGATGCACGCCGCGCAGCGGCGTGAGGAGAAGGCGGGCGATCGGGCCTAGCGCCGGCGTGCGCCGAGACTGCGCACACCGTGTGGTTGACGACTCAACCGCGATCTGAGCGCAGGCTCGGCGCCGCTATCGCAGGCTCGACGCTCTGGGAACGCAATCGGTCAGAGTCGGGAAGCAACCGCAGTTGTTTGCCGTTGTATGTCTCAACTGCTGTGATGGTTCTGGACGACGCCTGGAAAACGCCTAGAGAAGTTGAGTCGCGAAGCTAACCGAGGAGATGTTCGGTGTCGACATCCCAGACATCACTGCCGCCGCTGGTCGAACCCGCACCCCAGCTGAGTCGCGAAGAGGTGGCCCGCTACAGCCGGCATCTGATCATCCCCGATCTGGGCGTGGACGGACAGAAGCGGCTCAAGAACGCCCGGGTCCTGGTGATCGGCGCGGGCGGCCTCGGCGCGCCGACGCTGTTGTACCTGGCCGCCGCCGGCGTCGGCACCATTGGCATCGTCGACTTCGACGTCGTCGACGAGTCCAACCTGCAGCGTCAGATCATCCACGGTGTGGCCGACGTGGGACGGTCCAAAGCCCAGTCGGCGCGGGACTCGATCGCCGCGATCAACCCGATGACCGAGGTGCGATTGCACGAGTTCAGGCTGGAGCCCGGCAACGCCGTCGACCTGTTCAAGCAGTACGATTTGATCGTCGACGGCACCGACAACTTTGCCACCCGGTATCTGGTCAACGACGCCGCGGTGCTGGCCGGAAAGCCGTACGTGTGGGGGTCGATCTACCGCTTCGAAGGCCAGGTTTCGGTGTTCTGGGAAGACGCTCCCGATGGGCGGGGCCTGAACTACCGGGACCTCTACCCAGAGCCGCCACCAGCTGGAATGGTGCCGTCGTGCGCGGAAGGCGGCGTCCTGGGCATCATCTGCGCGTCCATCGCGTCCGTGATGGGCACCGAGGTGATCAAACTGATCGCCGGGATCGGCGAACCGCTGCTCGGCCGGTTGATGATCTACGACGCGCTCGAGATGAGCTACCGCACGATCAAGATCCGCAAGGACCCGTCCACGCCGAAGATCACCCAACTGATCGACTACGAGGAATTCTGCGGTGTGGTCTCCGAGGGAGCGGCCGAGGCGGCCACCGGCTCGACCATCACCCCGCGGGAGTTGCGTGAGTTGCTGGACTCGGGCAAGAAACTGGCTCTGATCGACGTTCGTGAGCCCGTGGAGTGGGACATCAATCACATCGATGGTGCTCAGCTGATCCCGAAATCGCTGATCAGTTCCGGTGAGGGCCTGGCACAGCTGCCGCACGACCGCAAGGCCGTGCTGTACTGCAAGACGGGCGTGCGCTCGGCCGAGGCGCTGGCGGCGGTGAAGAAGGCCGGGTTTTCCGATGCGGTTCATCTGCAGGGGGGCATCGTGGCGTGGGCCAAACAGATGCAGCCCGACATGGTGATGTACTGACCCAATACCCCCGAAGGGCTCGTTTAGGCTACCCGTGTGACAGTGCAGCCACCGCCCGAGCATGTGCTGTCGGCGTTCGGTTTGACTGGCGTGAAGCCCGTCCCACTGGGTGCCAGCTGGGAAGGCGGCTGGCGATGCGGCGAAGTCGTCTTGTCGATTGTGGCTGACCACGCCCGCGCGGCCTGGTCGGCCCGGGTGCGGGAGACGTTGTTCGTGGACGGGGTTCGGCTGGCCCGGCCGGTCCGCTCGACCGACGGGCGATACGTGGTGTCGGGGTGGCGGGCAGACACCTTCGTCGCCGGTACGCCGGAGCCCAGGCATGACGAGGTCGTCTCGGCGGCGGTGCGCCTGCACGAGGCGACCGGCAAACTGGAACGCCCCCGATTCCTGACCCAGGGGCCCACCGCGCCATGGGGGGACGTCGATGTCTTCATCGCCGCCGACCGCGCCGCGTGGGAGGAACGGCCGTTGCAGTCGGTGCCGCCGGGCGTGCAGACGGCCCCGCCGACGGCGGACAGCCAGCGATCCGTAGAGCTGATCAACCAGCTCGCCACCCTGCGCAAGCCGACGAAGAGCCCCAACCAGGTGGTACACGGAGATCTTTACGGGACAGTGCTTTTCATCGGCACCGCGGCGCCGGGGATCACCGACATCACGCCCTACTGGCGGCCCGCGTCATGGGCGGCGGGCGTGGCGGTCGTCGACGCGTTGTCCTGGGGCGAGGCCGACGACGGACTCATCGAACGCTGGAACGCGTTGCCGGAGTGGCCGCAGATGTTGCTGCGGGCGTTGATGTTTCGCCTGGCGGTCCACGCGCTGCACCCGCGATCGACCGCGGACGCGTTCCCGGGTCTGGCCCGCACCGCGGCCCTGATCCGGCTGGTGCTCTAAATCCCCGGCGGGAACTCGTAGCGGACCTCGCGCAGTGCGATCTTGCCGTCGACGGCGAGAACGCCTTCGGCGCGCAGCAATTCCAGTTGCCGGGTGGTCAAATGTCGCGCCGGCCGCCCGGACGCGGTGATCACTCGGTGCCACGGCAAGTCCGAGGAGTCCGTCCGCATGATCCATCCGACGATGCGAGGGCTGGAAAGCCCTGCGACATCCGCGATGTCACCGTACGTGGCGACCCGGCCGGATGGGATTGCCGCGACCAGCGAACGCACCCGCTCGACCTGCTTGTCGGTCACCGGCGCCACGGTCAGCGACCCTCCAACAGGTCGCGGATCAGCGCGGCGACTTCGGCGGGCTTGGCGTGCGGCACCATGTGATTGCACTCGAAATCCAGCAGCGCAAAATCGGATCCCAACCGATCTTGAAGACCCGCGACCAATTGATCACCGACATATGGCGGCGAGGTCCGGGTTGCTCGCACCAGCGTCGTCGCCGTTCCAGCCGCCGGCAGCACGCTATCGCGGGCCAACTCGCTCCAATAGGACATCATCGCCGGCATGCTGACGCGCCAGCCATACCGCCCGCTTGGCAGCTTGATCAGGTGCTCGTCGATCTCGCTGTCGAGCAGCGCGGGGTCCACGTCAGCCCAGGAGCCGTTGGTCTTTTCCATGCGGGCTTCCTCGGCGTCCGGGTAGTCGGGGTAGGAAAACATCGCCTGCGCGATGTCGCGCATCCGCAGGCCGTCCAATCCGACCGCCGGGTCGAGCAGCAGCAGCGAAGCCACCAGATCCGGCCGAGCCGCGGCCAGATGCATTGCCAGCGCGCCGCCGAATGAGTGACCAGCCACCAGCACCGGCGCGTCGGCCCTATCGTCGAGGAGCGCGGCCAACGCTGAGACATTGGCGTCGATGGTCCACGGCGCTGCCCACGATGAGTTCCCGTGACCAAGCAGATCGGGTGCGGCGATGGCGATTTCGGGCAGGTAGCCGGCCAAGTGCTGCCAGCGCCCCCCGTAACCGGTCAGCCCATGAATGGCGAGCATCCGCACCGGTCCGGCCGGACCGTAGTGCTGCACGTGAAGATCGGCGGTCACCCGATTGATGGTGCCAGCCGGGTCGACGGCTGCTCCTGGGTGGGCTCTAGTGGTCGTCATCCCAGTCGTCATCGGCGGGGACGATGAAAGCCTGCTCGATCACGTCGGCTTCGTTGGCTTCGCGGTCCTCGGCGTCGGCATTCAAGTACGTGGTGTCCAAGCCGGCTTCGTCGTCGAAATCGACAGCCTGATGTTGTTCCGCCGCGTCTGCTTCGGGCACGCCGTCATCGGGACCAACGCCCTCGACGTCATTCACGATCTTCACTCCCTCCTTACCCGGCGGGGTGCTTCGGCTTGCACGTCCAGTATCCGGGTCCAGTATCCGGGTGATGCCGACAAGTTCACGCCTTGCTCGGCAGGATTGCAAATCCGCGCGCGGCGAGCGGGCCGACTTGTCGGACCCTCGTGATTGCATGCAGCCATGTCATACACCTGGGACTCCGAGGCGCGTGCTGTCGTGGAGCCCGGCTTACGCGGCCAGGTGCGTATTCTCGGGGGGCCCGGCACGGGGAAGAGCAGCCTGCTGGTAGACGCCGCCATCGCTCAGATCGGCGCCGGCGTCGACCCGGAATCGGTTCTGCTGCTTACCGGTTCGGGTCGGATCGGGATGCGCGCGCGCAGCATGTTGACGACGGCGTTGCTGCTAGCACGCGCCACCGGTTTCTGCCGGGCCGCTGTTCGCGAGCCGTTGGTACGCACCGTGCACAGCTACGCGTACGCGGTCTTGCGCCGGGCCGCCGAGCGTGCCGGCGATGCACCACCACGGCTGGTCACCAGCGCCGAACAGGACGCCATCATCCGGGAACTGCTGGCCGGTGACCTCGAGGACGGGCCGCACGCAGCGACCGCGTGGCCGGCTCATCTTCGGCCCGCTCTGAGCACCGCCGGCTTCGCCACCGAACTGCGAAACCTGTTGGCGCGCTGCTCCGAACGCGGTGTGGACCCGCAAGAACTTCAGCGACTGGGCCGTCGGTGCCGGCGTCCGGAATGGACCGCCGCCGGTCAGTTCGCGCGCCAGTACGAGCAGGTGATGTTGCTGCGGGCGGCGGTCGGTACGGCGGCGCCGCAGGCGACTACGCCGGCGCTGGGCGCCGCCGAACTTGTAGGTGCCGCGGTGGAAGCTTTCGCGGTCGATCCCGAATTGCTGGCGGCCGAACGCGGCCGAGTCCGCGTCTTGTTGGTCGACGACTCCCAGCAACTTGACCCGCAGGCGGCCAGCCTGGTTCGGGTGCTGGCGGCGGGCGCAGACCTGGCGCTGGTCGCCGGCGACCCCAACCAAGCGGTGTTCGGCTTCCGGGGCGGTGAGCCCGCCGGGCTCCTCGACGAAGACACCCCGGCCGTGTCCTTGATGTTGTCGCATCGCTGTGCCCCGGCGGTAGCGCGGGCCGTCAGCGGCATCGCGCGCCGACTGCCCGGTGGCGGCAGAGGCAGGCAGATCGATGGCACTGGGGATCAGGATGGATCGGTCACGGTGCAGTTGGCCGCCTCGGCCCACGCGGAGGCGGCGATGATCGCCGACGCGTTGCGGCGAGCGCACCTGATCGACGGGATTCCGTGGTCGCGGATGGCGGTCATCGTCCGTTCGGTGCCGCGGGTCGGCGCCCGGTTGCCGCGCGCTTTGGCCGCCGCCGGAGTCCCGGTGGGCGCAGCCGCAGTAGGCGGACCGTTGTCCGAGGAGCCGGCGGCCCGCGCGTTGCTCACCGTTCTGGCGGCCAGCGCTAACGGATTGGACGGCGAACAGGCGCTGGCGTTGCTGACCGGGCCTATCGGTCGCGTCGACCCGGTGTCGCTCCGGCAGCTGCGCCGAACACTGCTGCGCGCCAACCCCGATCATCCGTCTGGCGACTTCACAGGGCTGCTGGTCAAGGCGTTGTCGGGTGACACGCCGCTCCCCGGAGCGCAGTCTCGCCCGCTGCAGCGGGTGCGTGCGGTGCTGGACGCGGCCGCGCGCTGTCATCGTGCAGGCCAGGGGGCACCACCCGCTTGCGGGGCAGATCCCCGCTACACGCTTTGGGCCGCCTGGCACCGGTCCGGTCTGCAGAAGCGTTGGCTGTCGGCCTGCGAGCGCGGCGGCCCCGTCGGCGCCCAGGCCACCAGGGACCTGGCGGCGATGACCGCGTTGTTCGACATCACCGACCACTACGTGTCCCGCACATCCGGTGCGTCGTTGCGCGGACTCGTCGAGCACGTCGAGGCGCTGCAACTGCCGGGTGTCAACCCCGAGCCGGTGTCCGCGGCGGAGCAGGTCGGCGTGCTCAGCGCGCACGCCGCACTGGGACACGAATGGGATCTGGTGGTCATCGCCGGCTTGCAGGATGGGTTGTGGCCCAACACCGTTCCGCGCGGCGGCGTGCTGGGCACCCAGCGGTTGCTCGACGTGCTGGACGGCGTCACCGAGGACGCCTCGGTGCGGGCTCCGCTGCTGGCCGAGGAGCGCCGGTTGCTGATCGCGGCGATGGGCCGGGCCCGTCGCCGGTTGCTGGTGACGGCCGTGGACAGCGACACGGGTGGGGCGGGCCGGGAGGCTGCGCTGCCCTCACCGTTCTTTTTCGAGGTCGCTCAGTGCGCCGGTGGCGACGGTGATCCCGAAGTGCTGCAGCCGGTTTCAGCGCCGCGGGTATTGTCCGCGCCAGCGCTGGTGGGCCGGTTGCGCGGTGTCGTGTGTGCGCCCGACGGCGCTGTGGACGACGTCACTCGCGAATGTGCGGCAACGCAATTGGCCCGGCTGGCCAAAGCCGGAGTGTCGGGCGCCGACCCGGCCGGCTGGCACGGCCTGATCCCGGTCAGCACCAGTGAACCACTTCGAGGCGGCGGCGATCTCGTCACGTTGACGCCGTCGACCCTGCAGGCGCTCAACGATTGCCCGCTGCGCTGGCTGGCCGAACGGCACGGCGGAGCCAACGCGCGTGACCTGCGGTCGACCATCGGCTCGTTGCTGCACGCGTTGCTCGCAGAACCGGACAAAAGCGGATCCGAATTACTGGCCGACCTGGACCGGGTCTGGAAGCATCTGCCCTTCGACGCCCGATGGCATTCGGCCAATGAACTGGCCCGGCACCGCGCAATGATCGAGGCGTTCGCCGAGTGGCGAGCGCAGACCCGAGGCGAACTGACCGAGGTCGGCATCGAGGTCGACATCGAAGGAACCCTCGGGATACCGCGCGACGACTGCGGCGAAATTCGGCTGCGGGGCCGGGTCGACCGGCTGGAGCGCGACGGAGCCGGCCGGCTGGTCATCGTCGACATCAAGACCGGCAAAACACCGGTCAGTAAAGACGATGCCCAGCAACACGCACAGCTGGCCATGTACCAGTTGGCGGTGGCCGAAGGCATGGTGCCCGAAGGTGACGAGCCCGGCGGCGCGCGGCTGGTCTACATCGGCAAGACCGGGGCCGCGGGTGCCACCGAACGCGAGCAGGACCCGTTGACGGCGGGCGCCCGAGACGAATGGCGCAACCTCGTCCGGCTGGCAGCCGACGCGACAGCCGGGCCGCAGTTCATCGCCCGACGAAACGACGGTTGCACGAACTGCCCGATACGGCCGTGCTGTCCGGCACACACCGGCACCGACGGGACGGGACCGCTGTGAACCCTCGCTACAGCCCGGCTGAATTGGCAAGCGCGCTGGGGCTTTTCCCACCCACCGCCGAGCAGGCCGCTGTCATCGCCGCGCCTCCTGGCCCGCTGGTGGTCATCGCGGGGGCCGGCGCCGGCAAGACCGAGACGATGGCCGCGCGGGTGGTGTGGCTCATCGCCAACGGTTACGCCGAACCCGGCCAGGTGCTGGGACTGACGTTCACCCGCAAGGCCGCCGGCCAGCTGCTGCGCCGAGTCCGGTCCCGGCTCGCCCGGTTGGCTGGCATCGCTCTGGGCGCGGGCGGCACGGCAGTGCTCGAGCCAGTGGGCGCTCCGGTGGTCAGCACCTATCACGCTTTCGCCGGCTCGTTGCTACGTGACTACGGGCTGTTGTTGCCCATTGAGCCCGACACCCGGTTGCTCAGCGAGACCGAGCTGTGGCAGCTGGCTTTCGACGTGGTCAACCGGTACCGCCGGGAGCTTCGCACAGACAAGACGCCGGCGGCGGTCACCTCGATGGTGCTGCGGCTGTGGGGTCAGCTGGCCGAGCACCTGGTGGACACCCGGCAGCTCCGCGATACCCACGTGGAGCTGGAGCGGCTCATCCACACCCTGCCGGCCGGTCCGTACCAGCGCGACCGCGGGCCCAGTCAGTGGCTGTTGCGGCTGCTGGCCACCCAGACCGAGCGCGCCGAGTTGGTGCCGCTGCTGGACGCGCTGCACGAGCGCATGCGCACCGCTAAGGTGATGGACTTTGGCGCGCAGATGGCAGCCGCCGCACGGCTGGCGGTGACGTTCCCGCAGGTCGGCCAGGAGCTGCGGAACCGCTACCGGGTGGTGCTGCTCGACGAGTACCAGGACACCGGGCACGCCCAGCGCATCGCGCTGTCGGCACTGTTCGGGGGCGGCTGCGACGACGGCTTGGCGCTGACGGCCGTCGGCGACCCGATTCAGTCGATCTACGGCTGGCGTGGTGCCTCGGCGACCAACCTGCCGCGGTTCACCACCGACTTCCCCCGCTCAGACGGCACCCCCGCGCAGGTCTTGGAGCTACGAACCAGCTGGCGCAACCCGCCGCGAACCCTGCAGGTAGCCAACGCCATATCGGCCGAGGCGCGGCGACGATCGGTTGCCGTCCATGCATTGCGCCCCCGGCCGGACGCCCCGCCCGGCACCGTCCGCTGTGCGCTGCTTGCTGATGTTGGGGCCGAAAGCGAGTGGATCGCCGCCCATATCCACGGGCAGTACCAGCGAGCCCGAGCCGGTGGCGTCAGCCCGCCGACCGCCGCGGTGTTGGTACGCCGCAACGCCGACGCTGCACCCGTCGCCGATGCCCTTCGCGCGCGCGGAATCCCGGTGGAGGTGGTGGGGCTGGCCGGGCTGCTCTCCGTCCCCGAGGTAGCCGACGTCGTAACCATGCTGCGGCTGGTCGCCGACCCAACGGCCGGTGCGGCGGCGATGCGGGTGCTGACAGGTCCTCGATGGCGCCTCGGTGGCCGAGATATCGCCGCGCTGTGGCAGCGCGCGCTCGCCCTCGGCGGGGGACCGGGCGCAGGCGCGACGCCCTCGCCCGAGTCGATCGCGATGGCGGCCGGAACCGACGCCGACACCGCGTGCCTGGCCGACGCGATCAGCGATCCCGGCCCGGCCGCCTCGTATTCGGCTGCGGGATATCGGCGCATCACCACGCTGGCCGCCGAACTGAGCGCCCTGCGCGGCCACCTCGGCCATTCCCTGCCCGACCTGGTCGCCGAGGTGCGACGCGTACTGGGCGTCGACTGCGAAGTCCGGTCACGCCATGCGATGGCCCCGGAGACTTGGGCCGGCGCCGAACACCTCGACGCATTCGCCGACGTCGTCGCCGCCTACGCCGAACGGGCGACCGCCACGACAGGCGCGACGGACCTGTCGGCGACGGCATCCGTGGCCGGCCTGCTGGCCTACCTGGATGTCGCCGAGACAGTCGAGAACGGTTTGCCGCCCGCCCCGTTGGCGGTCGCCCGTGACCGGGTTCAGGTACTCACGGTGCACTCGGCGAAGGGTTTGGAGTGGCAATTGGTCGCGGTGGCGCACCTGTCGGGCGGAATCTTTCCGTCGACCGCGTCGAGGAGCAGCTGGCTCACCGACGCCGCCGAACTTCCACCGCTACTGCGCGGCGACCGCGCCTCGGCGGGCTCATTGGGCATCCCGGTGCTGGACACCTCGGATGTCACCAATCGAAAGCAGCTGTCGGACAAGATCTCCGAGCATCGCCGCCAACTCGATCAGCGGCGCGTCGACGAGGAGCGCCGATTGCTTTACGTGGCCATCACCCGGGCGGAGGACACCCTGCTGGTATCCGGCCATCATTGGGGCTCCACCGGGATCAAACCGAGGGGCCCGTCGGAATTCTTGTGCGAACTCAAGGGCGTCATCGACCGTTCGGCCGCAGCGGGCGATCCGTGTGGGGTGGTGGAAGAGTGGGCACCCGCACCCGCCGATGGCGAACGAAACCCACTGCGCGACAACGTCGTCGAAGCGATTTGGCCCGCCGACCCGCTGGCCGCGCGCCGCGGCGATGTCGAACGCGGGGCGGGGCTGGTGGTCAAGGCCATGTCGGCCGACGCGGCCGATCCTGGTGCCGACATCGACGGCTGGGCCGCCGACGTCGACGCGTTGTTGGCTGAGCGGGCGCGGGCGGCGCGGGCGCCTGCCCGCACTCTGCCCAGTCAGTTGTCGGTCAGCGGTCTGGTAGATCTGGCCCGCGATCCGGAGGGCGCGGCGCAGCGGTTGATGCATCGGCTGCCGACGCGTCCCGACCCACATGCGTTGCTGGGCAATACGTTTCACGCTTGGGTGCAGCAGTTCTACGGTGCCGAGTGGCTGTTCGATCTCGGCGACTTGCCGGGCGCGGTGGACTCCGACGTCGGCGACACCCGGGAATTGGCCACGTTGCAGGCGGCGTTCGCCGAATCGCATTGGGCGGCTCGCACCCCCGTCGCCGTGGAGGTGCCTTTCGAGATGCCAATCGGCGACACGCTGGTGCGCGGCCGAATCGACGCGGTGTTCGCCGACCCCGATGGCGGTGTCACCGTCGTGGACTGGAAGACCGGTGAGCCGCCGCACGGGCCGGAAGCTTTGCGGCAGGCCGCTGTCCAGCTCGCCGTCTACCGCTTGGCTTGGGCCGCATTATCTGGTGTCCCGGAATCATCGGTGCGCACCGCCTTCTATTACGTTCGCACCGGCGCCACAGTCGCCCCCGATGAACTGCCTGATCCCGCTGAGCTGGCCGGGTTGTTGGCCGGCGGCTCTGTTGAGGTGTGACCGCGCTGCCCGAGTATTGGGCGAACCGCGATCGTGGTTACATTTGGGTTCGTGCCTGTCTCGTGCGCTGGCGTCAAGCCGATGACGGACCGCCGTGCGCAACGGTAGGTCGCGGCAACTCAGCGGGCTGGACGAAACGCTGACCGCCCAGCCCGGTCACCAGTTGGTCGGCGTACTGCGCATCCCCGAATATCACGGCAGCCCCGTCCGCGTCATCACGCGCCGAGTGGCCATCGCATTGGTGGTCCTGTTGGCCGCCGCCGCCGTCGTCTACCTGGACCGCAATGGTTACCGCGACGTGCGGGGCGAGCGGCTGACCTTCCTGGACTGCCTGTACTTCTCTGCGGTGTCACTGTCGACGACCGGTTACGGCGACATCACGCCGTACACCGAAGCCGCGCGTTTGGTCAACACCGTCGTCTTCACGCCGCTGCGGATCGCGTTCCTGGCGGTGTTGGTCGGCACCACGCTCGAAGTGCTCTCCGAGCGGTCCCGGCAGGGATGGAAGATTCAGCGTTGGAGGAGCAAAGTGCGCAACCACACCATCGTGATCGGCTACGGCACCAAGGGCAAAACGGCCGTCGGCGCCATCCTTGGCGACGAAGACGCGCGGGGCGAAGTCGTCGTCGTCGACACCGACCGGACCGCCCTCGAGCATGCCGCAACCGCCGGGCTGGTCACCGTGCACGGCGACGCCACCAAAGCCGATGTGCTGCGACTGGCCGGCGCTCAACACGCGGCCTCGATCGTCGTCGCCGCCAGCCGCGACGACACCGCGGTGCTGGTCACATTGACCGCGCGGGAGATTGCACCCAAGGCCAAGATCGTGGCGTCAATCCGGGAGGCCGAGAACCAGCACCTCCTGCAGCAATCGGGCGCGGACTCGGTGGTGGTCTCCTCGGCGACCGCCGGTCGGCTGCTCGGTCTTGCCACCAGCACGCCCAGCGTCGTGCAGATGATCGAGGACCTGTTGACTCCCGACGTCGGGCTGGCTATCGCCGAACGCGAAGTGGAGCAGACCGAAGTCGGAGGGTCCCCGCGGCATCTGCGCGACATCGTGCTTGGTGTGGTGCGTGACGGCCACCTACTGCGCATCGGTGCCCCCGAGGTCGACGCCATCGAGGCCACCGACCGGCTGGTCTACATCCGAAACGCGGGGCACTAATGGCGATCGCGAGCGGGGTGGGGCCGGGCGCGGCGGGTCGTCATGCGTTGGGTTCGGTGGGGGTCGCGGGCGGGGTGGGGTCGGGCGCGGCGGGTCGTCATGCGTTGGGTTCGGTGGGGGTCGCGGGCGGGGTGGGGCCGGGCGCAGCGGGTCGCCACGCGAGGAACTAGGGCGGGGATAGCGTGGACTTTCAGCTGCGGAATGTCCCGTTGCTGTCGCGTGTCGGCGCCGACCGGGCCGACCAGCTACGCACCGATGTCGAGGCGGCGACTGCGGGATGGGCGGATGCGGCGCTGTTGCGGGTGGATTCGCGCAATCAGGTGCTGGTCGCCGACGGCCGGGTGGTGCTTGGCGCCGCGGCTGGGCTGGGCGACAAGCCGCCGACGAACGCGGTGTTCCTGGGTCGCATAGCGAGTGGCCGCCACGTCTGGGCCATCCGGGCCGCGCTGCAGGCACCCGAGGATCCCGACGTGCAGGCCGAGGTGGTGAACCTTCGCGGTCTTGGCGCGATCATCGATGACACCAGCAGCCAACTGGTGTCGTCGGCGGTCGCGCTGCTGAATTGGCATGACAGTGCGCGATTCAGCGCGGCCGACGGCTCACCCACCAAACCGGCCAGGGCGGGCTGGTCACGGGTGAATCCGGTCAATGGTCATGAGGAGTTGGCAACGGCTTGTTCTATATGGTCGGAAACGACAACAGCGGCAACTTGTCCAAGAAGCAGCTGCCGATCACGCAGATTGGAATCGACCTAATCAATGCGACGGGGTCGGAACTGCTTGTGCCGGGACAAGTGGCGCCTGTGCCGCCCAATATCACCATGATCGGGCGCCTTGAGATTGGTACGGATAAGCCGGGGAAAGACACAAACTTTCGCGGCATGACGATCTTCAACAATACGCTGTACATCACCAAAGGCAGCGGAGGCAACGGCATCAACACCGTGTACCAGGTCGGTAGCACAGGCACGCTGCCAAATGGCACCGCAGCGGATCTCGCGACTGTGCCCATCACGATTTTGCCGGGATTCCCGAGCACTACCGCGAGTACCTCCACGGCGTTTCCGTTCGGGATCTGGTTTGCGAATGCGACTACGTTGTATGTTTGCGACGAGGGGGACGGAACATTGGTGTCGCCTCCTGTGAATGGCAACGTAGCGGATGCGCAGAGCCTGGCCACCGCCGGATTGCAGAAGTGGAGCCTGGTGAATGGAACTTGGACGATGCTCTACGTTTTGCAGGACGGCTTGAATATCGGCGTGCCCTACGGCGTGGCGAATTATCCGTCGTCGCTAAATCCCGCGACCGGCGGTTGCTGCAATATTGCCGGGCGCCACAATCATGATGGAACCGTGACGATCTATGCGATCACATCGACGATCAGCACGAATGGA
>NZ_JBKQOI010000135.1:0-2626 GCF_052145595.1 Mycobacterium sp.
CAACGGCGATGCCGGTTTCGCCGGTGAACCGATCCTGCCCGTCGGCCTGCACGTCAAACAGGTCCAGCAGGCCGTGCACCGTCCACTCAGTCTGCTCAGATTCCGTGGTCAAGATCAGCTCCACCTCTCGCGCTAGCGGCTCACGGCTCAGCGTGACACTTTGAGTAGGATTTGTAAAGCTTGGCTAACAAGACTACGGCCCAGCGAATCATTCCACCAACGGAACGCACAGAGAGGCAACGCAATTGGGCATAGTGACCAGCACCTCGGAGACCGCCTTCACCCAATCCGCCGAGACCGTGTACGACTTCGTCACCAACCCGGCTAACTGGACGAAGACCTACCCCGGCAGCGCACACATCGGCAAGTTGCCGGAGCTTCCGCTCAAGGTCGGCGACACCTGGGAGGAAGCGGGTCAAGACGGCGAACGGATCTTCAGCTGGCACCTGGCAATCGCCGATCGGCCCACGTTGTTCGTGTTCAGTTCGGTCGGTCGCCTCAGCCATGATCGCGGCGGTAAAGGCGGCCTCGAGGGCCGCATCACGGTGTCGTACCGGTTCACCAGGCCGGGCCAGGACATCACGCTTTTCTCCCGGACCATGACGATCGAGGCGTACAAACATGCGCCGCTGCCCGACCAGCTCTTCCAGCAGGCCAATCCGGCCAGGATCGATGCATATCATCAGGCCGTCGCGCGCGAGCTCGCCAAGATTGACACCAGTGCCCGCGGTGCGTGACACTTTTGCGGTGTTTTGTAAAGCGGAAGATTTGTCAAAGGCGTGAGCGGATGATTCCCGAGCCGCTGGCCAACGGATTCTGCTTCGGCGAAGGCCCGCGCTGGTTCGAAGGACTGCTGTGGTTCTCCGACATGCTGGGCGAAGCCGTACACACCGCGACCATGGGCGGCTCGTTGACCACGCTGCCGCTGCCGGGGCACAGCCCATCGGGCCTGGGCTTCCGTCCCGACGGGTCGCTGCTGATCGCCTCGACCGAAGACCGGCAGGTGCTGTGTTACGACGGTGAGACCGTCGCCACCATTGCCGATCTAACCGACCTGGTGCCCGCCAACCTCGGCGACATGGTCGTCGACGACGAGGGCCGCGCCTACATCGGATCCCAGGCGTTTTCGGGTGGCGTCATCGCGCGCCTCGATCCCGACGACAGTGCTACCAGTGCCACTATTGTCGCCGAAGACCTCGACTTCCCCAACGGAATGGTGATCACGCCGGACCGCAAGACGCTGATCGTCGCCGAATCGATCGGCCGGCGGCTGACCGCGTTCACCATCGGCGATGACGGCGGGCTGGGGGACCGACGGATTTTCGCGGGCGGCCTCGACGGGCCGCCCGACGGCATCGCGCTCGACGCCGAGGGCGGGGTGTGGGCGTCGATGACGCTGGCCCACCAGTTCGAGCGGATCACCCAAGGCGGCGTGGTGACCGACCGCATCGACATAGGTGATCGGGTTGCCATCGCGTGCGCACTCGGCGGCCCGAAGCGCCGCACGCTGTTTTTGCTGTCGAGCACCGACGCATATCCCCAGCGCCTGGTCGGCACCCGGCTCTCCCGGCTGGACGTCGTCACGGTTGACACTCCGGGCGCCGGCCTGCCGTGACACAGCGAGAGGTTGACGAGTGACCGACTCCTATTACGAGCTCATCGACGGTGCCGACGCGCTGGGCGAGAAGTTCAGGGCCACGGATCTGGTCCGGAGCACCTGGACGGCGGCGATACAGCACGCCGCGCCGGTGTCTGCGCTGCTGGTTCGGGCTCTGGAACGCTGCGACCAGCGCGACGACGCCCGGCTGAGCCGGGTGGTCATCGATCTGTTGGGTCCGGTGCCCGCCGAAGGCGGCCTGTGGGTTCGCCCGAAGCTGGAACGCAGCGGCAAGCAGATCGAGCTCGTCAGCGCCGAGATGCTGGGGCTGGGTCCCGACGGTCAGCCCCGACCCGTCGCCCGCGCCAGCGGATGGCGACTGCAGCAGCTCGACACGGCGTCCCTGGCGCACGCGGCGGCGCCCCTGCCCCGGCCGTTGACCGAGGCCCGAAGCCGTGACCTGGCCAAGGATTGGGACCGCAACTACGTGCACAGCCTGGACTGGCGATGGCTCACCGCGCCGTTGAACGAAGGCCCGGGAGAATCCTGGATCAAACCGACCGTCGACCTCGTCAAGGGCGAGACCATGACCCCGTTGGAGCGACTGTTCGCGGTGGCCGACTGCGCCAACGGCATCGGCAGCAAACTCGACATCACCAAGTGGACCTTCCTCAACACCGACCTCGCGGTGCATGTGTTCCGGATCCCCGACGGCGACTGGATCGGTATTCGCGCCGAGACCAACTACGGCCCCGACGGCATCGGCACGACGATCGGCACGCTGTTCGACGAGCAGGGCGCGATCGGCGCCATCCAGCAGAGCGTCCTGGTACGCCGGCGCCCCGGGCGAGCCTGATGTGGGAGCGACAGATATGAGCCAGGCGAAAAACATGACCGAGACCGACACCTCGACGCGTCAGCGGATCCTCGCGGCCACCGCCGAGGTGCTCGGCCGAAACGGCAAGACCAAGCTCAGCCTGTCCGAGGTCGCTGCCCAGGCCGGAGTATCGCGCCCCACGCTCTACCGCT
>NZ_JBKQOI010000136.1:0-3794 GCF_052145595.1 Mycobacterium sp.
CCGTTCACGGCGGGCACGGAGCTGGTTCTCGAGACCACCCTCGAGGCGGTCACTCCGAAACAGACCCGTTCCGGCCCTTGCATTTTCGTCACCACTCTCAACACCTTCGCTGCCAAGGATGGCACCGCCCTCAACCGCAACCGCCGCACCGTCGCACTACGCAACCCCGCCCAGGAGTCCTGATGTCGATCAACTTCGAGGTTTCCGACCCGCTCGAACCGCTCAAGCACACCGCCACCGCCCTGCAGTTGTTCCGCTACAGCGCGGTCACCTGGAACCCGCACCGCATCCACTTCGACGAGCCCTACGCACGCGAAGAGGGCCACCGCGGTCTCGCGCTGCACTCCCACCTCCGGGCGGCGCTCGCCTTGCGTTGCGTTACCGAGGGCCTCGGCGCCCAGTGGCGAGTCACGAAGTTCGCCTACCGCCTGCGCAAGCCCGTGTATGCGCCGGCCGATCTCACCTACACATCGCGGGTGACCGCGACCGACGACGACACCATGATCCTCGAGCTCACCGAGCGGGACCCGTCCGGCGAGGCGGGATTCGAAGGGACGGTGTGGGTCAGCAATACCGCCGAAGGAGCGACGAAATGACCGACCAAATGACTGCAGCACCCGGACGAGGACAACGCCCCGTCCGCATCGGGAACTGCTCTGGCTTCTACGGGGACCGCGCGTCGGCGATGGCCGAAATGGCCCGGGCCGGCGGGATCGACGTCCTCACCGGCGACTATCTCGCCGAGGTCACGATGCTGATCCTCGGCAAGGCGCGGGCCAAAGACAGCACCAAGGGCTATGCGGCCACCTTCCTGCCCCAGTTGGACGCGGCGCTCGAACACCTCGTCTCGAACGAGATTCGGCTCGTCATCAACGCCGGGGGGCTGAACCCCGCCGGGCTGGTCGCGGCAACCCGCGAACTGATCGCACGCCGGGGTTACGAGCTGCGGGTCTCCCACGTCGGAGGCGACGACCTCTTTGGTCGCCTCGACGCCCTGCACCAGGCCGGCCATTCACTGCCACACCTGACGAGCGGGGAGCCACTGTCGTCCTGGTCGCATCAGCCGCTGACCGCCAACGCTTATCTCGGCGGCCTGGGCATCGCCCGGGCGCTAGATCACGGCGCCGACATCGTCATCACGGGCCGCGTCGCCGACGCCTCATTGGTCGTCGGTGCGGCCGCCTGGTGGTGGAGTTGGACCCAAGCCGATTACGACGCGCTCGCCGGTGCGGTCGCGGCCGGACATGTGATCGAATGTGGTCCCCAGGCGACCGGGGGGAATTTCTCCGGCTTCCGCACCATCGCAGACCTCGTGCAGCCGGGATTCCCGATCGCTGAGATCGCCGCCGACGGTTCGTCGGTGATAACCAAGAATGCGGGCACCGGCGGCGCGGTCACCCAGGACACGGTCACAGCTCAATTGCTCTATGAGATAGGCGATCCCGCCTATCTCAACCCCGACGTCATCGCCCACCTGGACACCGCCGAGCTGACGGATGTTGGTGACGACCGCGTGCGGATCAGCGGCGTGCGGGGCTCGGCGCCGCCGGCCACGACCAAGGTGGCGATTACGGGCATCGGGGGGTGGCAGAACAGCGTGCTACTCGCGCTGACCGGCGCGAACCTCGATGAGAAGGCTGCCCTCGTGGAGCAATCCGTCGACCGCTACATCGGCGCCGTTGACGGTATCGACGCGGTCGCGGTCGACCGTATTGGGAATGCCCGGTCCGATGCCGAAAGTCAGAATGCGGGTACGGAACTGCTGAGGATAGCGGTGCAGGGAACGAAAGAGGCCGCGGGGCGGGCTTTCTCGTCGCAGATGGTCGAGCTGGCCCTGTCCAGCTACCCCGGCATGTACTCCCTCGGCCCGCCACAACCAGGGTCCGCGTTCGGTGTGTATTGGCCGGCACTGCTCGACCAGGCAGTGCTGCAACACCGGGTCCACCACTATGACGGTGCGAGCGAAATCGTTGCACCCGACAGGGCCGCTGATGGTCAGGCAGCCCGCGGGGCTGACACACCGTTGGCGCAATCGGTGGGCGCGCCGTGCGCCGACGAGCTGGTCCTCGCCTCGCTCGGCGATGTCGTGCATGCCCGTTCCGGCGACAAGGGCGGCGACGCCAACGTCGGTGTCTGGGTACGCGACCGGCACGCCTGGGAGTGGCTCGAGTCGACGCTTACCGTCGACGAGCTCAGGATCCTGCTTCCGGAAACACGCGATCTGCCTATCGAGCGTTATGAATTGCCGAACCTTGGTGCCGTCAACTTCCTGATCGGGGGACTGCTGGGGACCGGCGCCACCTCGTCACTGCGGCTGGACGCGCAGGCAAAAGCGCTTGGCGAGTGGCTGTGCGCACGCAGCACCAAGGTGCCGAAATCTATTGTGGCAGAGGAGAACCAATGAGCGACCCCGGCGACAGCACCGTCGACGTCGTCCGCAAGGCCACCCGCGAGCTGGCCCGGAAGTTCGACTACGGGTATTGGCGCGCGAAAGACCGACTGGGCGAGTACCCGTGGGAATTCGTCAAGTCGTTCGCCGACGGCGGGTGGCTGGGAGCACTCATTCCCGAGGAGTACGGCGGCCTGGGGCTCGGTATCGCGGAGTCCGGCGTGATGATGCAGGAGATCGCCGCCTCCGGTGCCGGGGCGAGTGGCGCCTCGGCGGTGCACTTCTACCTGTTCCCGCCGGCCCCGATCATTCGTCACGGCTCCGAGGAGATGAAGCAGAAGTTCCTCCCGAAGCTCGCCCGCGGCGAGATCCTCATGGCGTTCGGCGTGACCGAACCCACCGCCGGTGTGGACACCTCGCGCATCCGCACCAAGGCGGAGAAGGTCTGCGGTGGCTGGCTGGTCAATGGCCAGAAGGTCTGGATCAGCAACGCACAGAACGCTCACAAGATCCTGCTGCTGGCGCGGACGTCTCCTCGCAACGAGGAGAAACCGCTGGACGGGATGACGCTCTTCTTCACCGACTTGGACCGCGACCGGATCACGGTCCGTGCGATCGAGAAGCTGGGTCGCTCGGCGATCGACTCCAACGAGCTCTTCATCGAGAACCTCGCGGTTCGCGACGACGAGGTCGTGGGTGAGGTGGGCCGGGGCTTCAGATATCTCGTCGACGGGCTGAACTCGGAGCGCATCGTCGTGGGCCTGGAGGGGGTTGGGATCGGCTGGGCCGCAATGGATCTGGCGACAAAGTACGCCAACGAGCGGATCGTCTTCGACCGGCCCATCGGTCAGAATCAGGCGGTCGCCCACCCGTTGGCCGATTCCTGGATGCGACTCGAGTCGGCGCGGCTGATGGCAATGCATGCGGCGAAGCTTTACGACGACCACCAAAAGTGCGGCATCGAGGCCGCGGCGGCCAAGTACCTGGGCGCAGAGGCCGGCTTCGACGCCTGCGACCGCGCCATGTCCACCCACGGTGGTTACGCCTACGCGAAGGAATACCACGTGGAGCGGCTGTGGCGAGAGGCACGGCTACTGCGCAATGCGCCGTTCTCGCAGGAGATGGTGCTGAACTACATCTCCGCCCAGGCGCTGAAGCTGCCGCGCTCCTACTGATCCTCGAGCAGGGTCTCGATCGCGACGACGACATCGAGGGTCGAGTCGAGTGTTGCGGCCGAGCGCAGCACCCGCATCATCTCCCGGCTGCGCTGGCATCTGCACGAACTCGATCCGGGGTGGATACCACCGGCCAAGATCGATCGAACCAGCGCTTTCAACGCCGTAACAGCCCACGTGGCCACCTGCGGTGAGGCGACCCTCGTGCTGCGGCTGGCGCGGCGACTGAT
>NZ_JBKQOI010000137.1:0-14195 GCF_052145595.1 Mycobacterium sp.
CGGCGTCCACGAACTCGTCGGCGGACCGCTCGGTCAGATCGTGAGCCGCATGACGAAAGTGCAACCAGCCGGCGAGATCGTGCTGAACATGGTCGAGGAATACATGGACACGCTGCAGCGGATGAGCAGCACATACCACCAACTCACGGGTGAGTGACCGGGACGGGTCCAGCCGCGCCAGCTGCGCCACCGCGATCCAGCGCTGCAGCCAGGATTGCTCATCGGAAGTTCACCGCAACGACCGGCCGACAGCTGCTTAGTCTGGGGTTTTCACCACCGACAAGAGGCCACAGTTCATGACGAACCAGCAGCGAATGCGCCGACCGCAAAGGCATTATCGAGGTATTGAACCTCTACGCCAGCTGTCTTGATGAGCGCGACTGGGGGCCGGCATAGACGCGTCTTCCACGTTGACGCCACCGCCGATTACGGGCACTGCACTTCGGCAGATCGTCGATCGTCAGCATGATCAGCGGATTGCTCAATGGGTGCGGCGCGATACAACATCTGTTGGGTAGCCACGACATCCGGGATCGCCCGGTATGAGGCCACGGCAATGACCCAAGCACGCGTCATCCACGTCGGGGTCTGAGAACTCGCAGGGTTGACCCCGTACGGGTGTGGCTTGCGCTCAACCGCGAGGGCGTCGCGTGAACCGATGCACCGTCGAGCGGCTGATGGCCGAACTCGGCCTCACCGGCGCCGCCCGCGGCAAGGCCAAACGCACCACGATCGCGAACCCTACCGCAGCGCGGCCCGCCGATCTCGTGCAGCGGCAGTTCGCCCCGCCACCACCGAACCGATTGTGAGTCGCCGACCTGACCTACGTGTCGCCTGGTCGGGGTTTGCCTACGTTGGCTTCGTCGTCGACGCCTATGCGCGGCGGATCCTGGCCTGGCGAGTCGCATCAACGATGGCCACCTCGATGGTGCTCGATGCCATCGAACAAGCGATCTGGACTCGCCAACAAGAGGGCATCATGGATCTTAAAGATGTTGTCCACCATACAGATATAGGGCGCAATACACGTCGATCCGGTTCACCGAACGTCTCACTCGCGATGTCACCTTGGCGTGGCCTCGGCGTGACTTGAATTGGCCCCTCGATGCCAGCGCTTGGAAGAGGGCTGGGTTGGACGGCCGGTGGAAGAGCATGTCATGGCGGGTTCGGCGATGTCGACGCCGTCACCGGTTGCCGTTTTACTCGGCTGGACATCGGTTGCCCTGGCTTACTCGGTGCGGTATTTCGTTGTCCATTCGTGCAGCAACGGGACGAGGTCGTCGCGTCGCGCCGCGAGCGAGTGCTGCTGGTCGGCCAGCGCGATCGCCGCGACCACCGTGCCGTGTTGGACGATGGGTGCGGCGATTGCCTTCGTGTGCCGCATCTGGTGGTCCTAGGTCTGCATGGCGTAGCCCTGGGAGCGGATCGTTTGGCACTGCTCGAGCAATGCGACTGAAGCGTCGGTATTCCCTCGGGTTATCAGGTCAACGGCTTCTTTGCGGTCGGATTCATGTAGATGTGCCAACAGGACCCGACCCGCGGCAGTTCGGTCCAGGGGGGCGCGCATTCCGGCTGCGAGTGCGTAGTCGAATGGTTCGTCGGTACCGGCCCAGTCGACATACATCGCACTGAAGCCGACGCGCACCGCAAGAAGTGTTGGCAGACCTGCAGTTTGGCTGAGCGCAACCAGATCGTCGTGACGGATGTCGCGGATGGGCAGGCGGCGCGAGCGCAGCGAGAGCACGTATGGGGCCGAGCCAAGCACGAACCGGTGCTGATCTTCCTCGTCGAGGTAGCCCACCGCGGTGAGGCCGTTGACGAGCTTGTGAATCGACGACGCCGGCGCCACTGAGGGCGGTCGCGCACTACCGTCGCGAAACAGGCTGCACTCATCGGCAACATGACCCGACTTTTGTCGCTCACGTCCTGAACACCTCCAGCGATCCGACGGCCCCCCGGTTTCGCTTGATCCGCTCGACGAGCCTCCACTGCCCGGCCCGTCGTTCCCAGCGGTCGTGGTAATCGCCGAGGGTGTAGAAGACGAGCGTCGGTTCCTGGGCGGACAAATGCACGTCGTGTACGTAGGCCCGACTCTGGGCGGTGTCCCCAGTGATGTCGACGAGAATGTTGCCTAGCAGATGCTGGGTCGGTCCGCACCGTTCAAGATAGCGGCGGATCCGGTCAATGATCGCCATTGCGCCCTTCAACGGGCCGTCGCCCACATCGCCGACGGCGTCCGCGGCGAGGATAGCGGCAAGAGCGGCCCAATCGTGCTCGTCCATCCCGCGCGCGAAACGGATGAGCGCCTGTTCAATGGCGCGCTCGTCGGTCGCGGCACTTGTGTCCTCGGTGGTCATTGCCGGTTCCTCTCTGCATCTGGTCAGATGGGCAGCAAACATCGTGAGGGTCGCTGCCGCCGCTTGCGATCAGGTTCGGCCGGGTATCGGACGGGATGTGTTAGCCGGGCAGCGTCATGCCGGCGCCTAGGCCGCCATCTGCGCTGAACTGGGAGCCGGTGCTGTAGCTGGACTCGTCGCTGGCCAGAAAAACGATCATGGCCGCGATCTCCTCCGGCCGGGCCACGCGCTGCAGCGTGTTGAGCCCGGTGGTCGGGACCTGACCCGAGAACGCCCCGATCATGGGCGTGGCGACGCCGCCGGGGTGCACCGAGTTGACGCGGACACCCAATGGGGCCAGTTCCCGGGCAGCTGATCTCGTCAGCCCGGTCAAGCCGTGCTTGGAGGCGGTGTAGGCGTGTTGGGGGCTCACACCGTTGAGGCCGGCGTACGAGGAGATGTTGACCACCGAAGACGGAACGCCCCGGGTGAGCGCCTCGAGCGCTGCAACCAGCCCAAGAAAGGGCCCCGTCAAGTTCACCGCGAGCGTGCGCTCCCAGATGTCCCGGGGATGGTTCGCCAAAGGATGGGTGAGACCGATGCCCGCCCCGTTGACGAGCACGCTAAGCTGACCGAACGTCGCCTCAGCAAACGCCACCACCTGCCGCCAGCCCGCCTCGTCGGTCACGTCGAGACGTTGAAAAGTCGCGGAGTCACCGAGCTCGTCCGCCAGCGCGCTGCCCTGCTCTTCGGCGACGTCGGCCACCACCACCAGCGCACCCTCGTTGACCATCGCCCGACTGCTTGCCGCCCCAATTCCCGACGCGCCGCCGGTGACGATCGCAACCTTGCCCTTCAGCCGGTCCATCGTAAGAATCCCCTAACTAAACTAGTACGCGCCGCCGCCGCTGCGCTTGATTCGGTGGCGTTGCGCCGGGTAGGACCCGAGCGACGGTACACCCAGCTCGTCCACGGCCAGTGCAGCTCTCCCATTGGCCGGGAGAAGATTTGGGCCATACCTCCGTTACCGCTGATGCCGCTGGGCGCGGGCACTTTGTTGATGACGACGTGGTCGCCGACGGAGATGCCGGTGACATCGCTACCGACGTCGACGACCTCGCCGGCGGGTTCATGACCGAGAGGCATCTTGCCTTGGCGGGGCGGCAACCCGCCGGCGGAAATGTAGAACGAATCGGTACCGCAGATCCCGCAGGCGCGCATCTTGACTAGGACGTCCCTCGGTCCGACCGCTGGGGTTGCTACGTCGACGAGTGTGGTTTCGCCGGGACCTGTCACGATCGAAGCTCTCACCGAATCGCCTCCTGGTTCGCGCGCAGCTATCGAGCCCGATGTCGAATGTCGCCACCTACCCATGAATTGTGCGGAGCCTGTCCTCACATGGACCATCGCGTCCACGTATCGGAATACGAGATCTATTTTCTTCTCGTCGTTGAGGATTGGTCCTGACGGGTCCCGGATCTCGAAGGTCAGGGAACACACGTGCACGTCGCCCAGTGCACGATGTGGTCCCGCGCTTGTCCAGGCGCGTTCGCCGCCACCACCACGGCGTTGGCGGCCCTTCGTCCAGTCGATACTGACGCGGGACATACGAAGGACTCGTCGGCATTTGGGGGACAAGGCGATTTCCCGCTAGTCCCACTGTGTGGAAACGAAATATGCCGCGATTGCGCCGCCCGACTAGCTTCGGCATATGACAAGTGCCCAGGATGTACGCGAAGCCATCACCGCGACCGTCCACCGCTACCTCGAGCTGATCGCCAACGGTGGCGCCGACGACATCGTCGAGCTGTTCGCCGACGACGCCACGGTTGAGGACCCGGTCGGGAGTGATGTGTACATCGGTCGGCCGGCGATCCACGGCTTCTACGGCACGCTCGGCAACCTCGAGCGCGCCACCGAGCTGCTGTCGCTGCGGGTGGCCGGTCACGAGGCAGCCTACGTCTTCGCCATCACCTTCAGCGCAGGCGACGGCCGAATGCGCCTCGAACCGATCAACGCCATGGTGTTCAACGAAGACGGCAGGATCGCATCGATGAAGTCCTACTGGTCGCCGTCCGACGTCACGCAGTGCTAGCCGCGAACGGACCGCACCGCTACAGCACGCTGTAGCCGCCGTCAACCACGAGCGCCGAGCCGGTGCAGTAGGAGGCATTCTCGGTGCACAGATACAAGATTGCGGCCGCTATCTCGGCCGGTGTCCCGAACCGTCCGAGCGGGATGTGGTCGAGTTGTTCTTGTTTGATGTGCGGAGCAAAATCCATCGGCGCCGTCATAAGTGTGGCAACGACTCCGGGTATGACGGCGTTGATCCGGATGCCGTCGCCGGCCCACCGCACGGCGAGGTTGCGGGTCAGGGCGAGCACGCCCGCTTTCGCCGAGCCGTAGCCGGGTACCACGGGCACCGCCCGCACCGCCGCCATGGATCCGAGCATCACTACGCTGGCTCCACCCGCGGCGCGCGATGCCTTCAGGGCGCGGTGCAAAGCGACGGTCAGCCGGAAAGGGGCGAGCAGATTCACGTCGACCGATGCCGTAAAGCCCTCAGCGGTGGACTCTTCGAGACCACCCGGGAAGTTGGCGCCGGCATTGTTGATCAGAATGTCCAATGCCGAGTAGGAGGCGGCCAGCGCGTCGATGCCGGCGGAGTCGGTCAGGACGAGTTGCCGGTAGGCCATCCCGGAAAGGTCCACGTCGTAGTCCGCCGGCCGTGGCTTGGTGCCGGTGATCGTCACCGCGGCGCCGTAATCCCGAAGCAGCGTGGCCGTCGCGTTACCGATCCCGCTTGTGCCGCCGGTGACCAACGCGGTTGCACCGGTGAAATCGAAGAGCACGCGGTTGGTCATGACAGCTCCTCGATCTGCTTGCGCAACCAGGCCGCCTCCCAGAAGTTAGTGCTGCCCTTCAGCAGTCGCTCATGTGCGGCGATCAACACCTGCCTGGCCTCCCGGGCGTGTGGCTCGGCCCGGTGGACGATCTCGGCCAGTTGGATGGCTCGCACCGGTTCCCCGGCCTCCAGTAACGTGCGCGCCCGGCTGAGGACCGCTTCTGCGCCGGCGAGTTCGAGCAGGGCCAACTCGGCGGAATCCGGGCTTTCGGCATAGAGTTCGGCCGTGGACCGATGATGGAACCAGCCGGCGTAGTTCTCCCAGATGGCGCGCACGTTCCAGCGCACCGTCCCGTAGCCCTGACCGACCTCCAGTTCGGGCGGCAGAACCACCTCGCGCATCAGCGTGTGAACGTCCTTGCCGGCATTCATGCCGGCGACCGTTTGGTCGTGCAGAAAAGCCACAGCGTCGCGCAGCCTCGTCAGCTCCCAATTGATTTGGTCTCTGCCCGTAATCGGCCCGAAGTGCCCTGTGAGCAGCACCTCGGCACCCAGCGCGCGCACCCTCTCGATCGACTCGATGACAGTTACCGCGTCGCGGTAGCGGTCACCGCGCATCGTGACCAGATTGGGGATGTGCCCGAATAGCGCCCCGAACACGTTGCCGCACAGGCACACCCGCTCCTCGGGTAGCCACACCACAAGGCTGTCGGTCGTTTCTCCGCCGGGCGTAGCGTACAACTGGAGGCGCCGCCTGCCCAGTTCGATATCGAGCTCATCGTCGACGACGACCGTCGGGATCGGAGCACTCTGCGGCGGCGGCGCTCCGAATCGTTGCGCGCTGTGCTCGATCGCCGCCATCACCGTGTCGGCCCAGGCGAAGGAGGAGTTCGCCGTGCGGAAAGTAGCCAGTACCTCGTTGTCACGGCGCCACGTCGCCCAATTCGCCTGGGCGACAATGTCGCTCCCGGGATCGCTGAGCAGATCTGCACCGCCAACGTGGTCGTAATGACCTTGGGTGAGGATCACGTAGCGGATTGGCGACGAATCGACGGCGTCGTAGTTGGCACGGTGCACCGGTGCCTCGAAACCCATCCCCGTGTTCACCACGATCCGACCCTCGTCGGTGGTCAGCAGATGGGAGTTGGACAGGCCTGGCGACAACCAGATGCCCGGGCATACCTCTTGCGCCGCAGGCGCGTTCGCGCCCGCGATGGCCTCGGCGCCCGGGCGACTCCGGTACACCGGTTCGTAGTGGGTCACGCTTCCTCCCGCACGTCGAACCGCTCGAAATAGAAGTCGAATCGTGATCGAATCTCGTCGGGCGACCGGTCGAAGTGGCTCTTGAGGTCGTAGCGCAGCCGGCCGTGCTTGCCCCGTGGATTGTCGTCGAGATATCCGCGTAGCGCCGCCCGGGTCTCCGGAGGCAAGGTCGTGCCGTTGTAGTCATAGAGCGTCTCCAGAATCGACATCTCGTTACCGTTGAGCTGGTGGAATCCGATGTCCAGGCTGCGGTCGGCGCCGACCAGTTCCCGGTCACGCACACACGCGCGCAGCAGCCGCTCGACCCGATCGATCCAGTAGTCCGCGAGCCCATGCGGGTCGATCTCGCGGCGGCGGACCCGGTCGCCGTACGCCAGCATGGTCACGGCTGACTGAATCACCGCCACCGGATCGCGGTGGGTGAACGCCACCGTGGCGTCGGAGAAAGTGCTGATCAGCGGCCGGAGTTGCTCGCAGTGTTGCGGCGACTTGAGAACCCACTGGCGTGGCCCGCGAAGAAATGTCAGCGCCTTAAGGACCGTGCGCAGATAGGCGTAGTGCTCGGTCTGGTCCAGCCCGAAGTAGAAGTCGCGCCACAGCGGCACCCGGGCATGCCACTCCAGCACATAGCTCGCGAAGTCGATGTCGAGAAGCTCAACTTCCTCCTCGATCGCTTGGGGAAACCGGTCGTGCATCGCCTGCACCAGCGGGATCATCACTTTCGACGACTCGTAGTCAGCAGCACATCGAGCGAACCTGGGATCGACGCCGTTGACGTCGGGGCCCTCCCCCCGCAGCGGAAACGGCTCCTGACTTTCCCAGAAGGGCAACGCACGCCGCCGGGTGTCCGACGCAAACAGGTTCACCAGATGCGTTGTGCCAGAACGAGGAAGCCCGACAACGATGATCGGCCGGTCGATCTCGATGTCATGGATCTCCGGGTACCGAAGCAGGAGATCGGTCAGCAGCAGGCGAGACGACAGCAGCCGGACAATCCGGTTGCGCAAGGTCAGCCGGTTGAGGTTGGTGTTGCCGGGGTCGGCGTCGATCGCTGCCGCGTAAGCGTTCAGTCGCGGGCGGAAATCGCCCGGTCCGAAGTCGTCCAAGCCGGTACGCGCAACCGCCTCGCCGACGAGCACGTCGGGTTCGAGATCGATGGGCTGCGTGTCGAGCTGATCGAGCACCTGCCGCTGCAGTGGACTGAGGCGTGGCGACACGAGGTCGTCAATGACGAGGGCGTTGTCCGACACAGTGTTGCCCCTCCGACTCACGTTTTGGATAACGGATATTCGTTGTATGCTCCGAATATATGAATCCCAAGGTAGAGCAGTCCCAACCGCCGGGTCAAGACCCGTCGCCGCCCACTCGCCGGGTGGTCGCGGTGGTGGAGTTGCTGGGCGGACACCCCGGTACGCCGCTCACGCTGGCTGAGATCTGTCGTGAGCTCGGCATCAGTCGATCCACCGGACACGCCATCCTGCATACGCTGTGTAGCGGCGACTGGGTGGTCCGTGACCCGGTGACCGGAACATATTCGTTAGGCCCCGCCCTGGCAGCGTTGTCCGCCCTATCGGTGCCGCTGCATCGAATGCTGCGCGAGCCGCTGCACCGGCTCTGCGTGTCGATTGACATGCCGGTGTGCATCTCCGAAGTCAGAGCCCACTCGATTGTGGTTGTCGACTCGATCGCCGCGGGTGCGGCGCGCCCGCCGGTGCCGGCCGGCCTGCGGCTGCCGTTCCTAGCCCCGTTCGGGCGTGAGTTCACGGCGTGGGCGCCGGCGGCCCAGCAACACGACTGGATGGACCGCGCGGGCCCCGTCAACGACGTATTCCAGGCGCGAATCCCGAAGGTGCTCAAGGAGATCCGAAACCGTGGTTACGGCATTGAGCGGCTGAGTGATCCCCTTCTGCGCGTGTACACCGCGTTGCGAGCCCTCGATGACGGCAGCGCGCCGGACCCGGTCTCGATGCGGCTGGCCGGTGCCGTCGCCGACCTGACGATCGTCGACTTCCTACCCGGTGAGTTGACCGAGGCGGACCCATGCCCGCTGGCGACGATCTCTGCGCCCATCTTCAGCATCGAGGGAAACGTCGTCATGTCGGTATCCGCGCAGCCGTATCGACCGCTAACACCACAGGAAGTACACGGCATCGGCGCGCAGGTCGTCGAATTCGCCGAATCTACGGGCGCTCTGATCGCGCAGCACTCCCCATCTGACCACCGTCTAGAGCTTGATCGGAGACACTGAGATGACGCTTTCGATTATGCGGTTCACCTTCGCATCTCCGCGTGGGAATCCTGCCATGCAGCGCGAACTGCTGTCGGCTGCAATCGAACTCGCGCAATGGAGCGACTCCCGCGGGTTGGCCGCGGTCAGTATCGATGAGCACCATGTCACCGGCCACGGCTGGAGCTGCAATCCGATCATGGCCGCGTCGATGTTCCTTGTCCGGACGAGCAACCTCTACGCCAGCGTCGACTGCGCCCTAGGGCCACTGTGGAATCCGCTACGCCTGGCCGAAGACATCGCGTTCGTCGACGCGATGAGCGGTGGGCGCCTGCACACCACCGTTGGTCTGGGATACCGGCGCGTCGAATACGAAGCTGTCGGAACCAGCTTCAGCCAGCGCGGTGCGTTGATGGACCGGCTGATCGAAACGGTTTTGAGGGCCTGGTCCGGGAAGCCGATGGTCGACGGTGACCCGGACTCGTGCATCGGCTCGGGCACATGGAGCCGTCCCCATCCGCCCCTGTATGTCGGCGGCGGCGTCCGGGCCAGCGCTCGGCGTGCGGCGCGGTTCGGTCTGGGTCTGAGCCTGCCGGATCATCTACCAGACATCGCGCAGTACTACATCGACCTGTGCACCGAGGCCGGCGTGGAACCGGTCGTCATCATGCCGAGCCGGGTCAACCGGGGAATGATCTTCCTGCACGAAGACCCGGACAAGGCTTGGTCCGACCTGGGCAAGCACATTCTCTGGGAGGCGGTGACATACGGCGGGTGGTCACAGGGCGTATCACACTCGTTGATGCACCTTCCCGGCGTACAAACCCTCGAAGAGGTCAAGGCGTCGGGCAGATACCGGTTCCTCACCCCCGAGCAACTGATCACTGAAGTCCGCGATCACCCCGAGCACGGGCCGATCGTCCTTCACCCTCTGGTCGGCGGCATGCCGGTCGGCGAGGCGTGGAGTTCGGTCCAGCTGTTGACCGATAAGGTCCTGCCACACCTGGCGTAGGTGCCCTGCGGGGCCGGATCAGGTCACGCGGAAGTGACCTCGTGCTCCACGGTTATTGGAGTAGAGCGGCCCTTGGGTTTCGCGCCATAGCGTTGATCGGGGTCGAGCACGCAGTGAGTGCGGCCAAACACCGTAAGCATGCACTTGTTGTTGTGGTTGCAGCGGCTGCGGGCCGTCGGATCCTCCTTGAGCCGGTTCACCAATTCTGGCTCGCGCAGCAGAGCCCTTCCCATGGCGACGAAACTGAACCCTTCGCGCATCGCGGTGACCATGTGGTCGCGGTTGGTGATGCCGCCGAGCAAGATCAGCGGGGTGTGCTTGACGACCGGAATGAATTGGCGGGCCGCCTCTAGCATGAAGAGGTCGCGGTACGGGAAGTTTCCCAGAACCCATTTTCCGAACAGCCGCACACCAATGTTCATCGGGCGAGGCATCACGGCGGCGAATTCATCCACCGGGATGTCGCCACGAAACATATACAACGGCTTGAACACCGATGATCCCTGCGTCAGCTCGATGGCATCGAGGTTGCGATCTTGGTCGAGCAGTTGGGCGCTACGCAGCGACTCGGCCAGCCAGATCCCGCCTCGCATACCGTCGTCCATGTCGAGCTTGGCGGTCACCGCGATCCGGTCACCGACGACCTCCCGCACCCGCTGGGCGATCTCACGGACAAATCGCGAGCGGTTGTCGATGCTTCCGCCGTAGTCGTCCTTGCGGCGGTTCATCAGAGGGCTGAGAAACGAGCTCGGCAGATACAAATGCCCGAAATGCAGTTCGACGGCATCAAAGCCGGCGGCGGCGGCCACCTGTGCGGCCTCACCGAATTGGTCGACGACGCGGCCGATCTCATGACGTTTCATCGCACGGCAGTATTCGAACGACGAAGGATTGATGAACCTGCTGGGCGCCATCGGAGTTTCTCCGGTGAGCTTCTTCGACGCAACGACACCGGCGTGTCCGAGCTGCGCCGAGATCGTCGCACCAGCGTTGTGCACGGCATCGGTCAGCTTCTGCAACCCGGGCAGGGCGTCGGCCCCCATGAGGATCTGTCCGGGAGCGCTGGCCCCGTCACGGGCCACGCAGCAGTAGGCGACCGTCGTCATACCCACTCCGCCGTGGGCGAATCGCCGATGGAAAGCGATCAGATCATCGGTCACCAACCCTTTGGGTGATCGCCCCTCCGATGTCGCGGACTTGATGATCCGGTTGCGCAACCGAACGGGACCAAGCCTCGCTGGGGCAAACGGGTCCGGCGTTGCCGCCTCGATACTGCTGGGTGTATCGGTGAATGCCACAACAGCGACCCCTCTGTCACATCCCTGAACATCCTTGTTCACTGTGGTTTCGGCAGGAATGTTTCGGTTGTAACAGCGCTGCGCTGGCGCGAACGGTGCGTGTTCCACTCACTGGACGCCCGAGCAACCACAGTCTCCCACTGGCAGGGAATCGACATCGCCGCGGCGCGGGGACTCCCCACTGACCGCAACATGGTGAGCCGCCCATGAATCCGGCGGGCAGGAACGAGTCTTCGTAGTCGTCGTTCGAGACCAAGGCCGCCCGGGTGCTCGATCTGTATGCCCGGCGGTGGGAGGGCCACCCTCTCGGTCCCGATGATTATGTGATCAGTGCCGATGAGAAATCCCAGCTGCAGGCCCTGCAGCGACGCCACCGGGGACAACCACCCGCACCCGGGCGCAACCGACGCGTCGAGTTCGAGTACCGCCGCGGCGGCACCCTGGCCTACTTCGCCGCCTACGACATCCACCGCGCCCAGGTGCTCGGGCAGATCGCCCCCAAGACCGGCATCGAGCCGTTCACCGACCTGGTCGCCACGGTGATGACCACCGAACCCTACGCCTCGGCCCGGCGGGTGTTCTGGGTCGCAGACAACGGCTCGTCCCACAACGGACAACGCTCGATCGAACGCATGCAGACAGCATGGCCGACCGCGACCCTGGTGCACCTGCCGGTGCACGCATCATGGCTAAACCAGGTCGAGATCTACTTCTCGATCCTGCAGCGGAAAGCCATAACCCCCAACGACTTCACCGACCTCGACCAATTCTCCGAACGCATCCTCGGCTTCCAGGACCGCTACAACACGACCGCGACACCGTTCGACTGGACCTACACCCGAGACGACCTCAACGCCTTCCTCCGCCGCCTCGACCTCCCCGACATACCGCATACCCAAGCAACCGCCGCATGACCCCCGACGAACTCACGACTGCGACCACCAGTGGATGGCGTACTTGTTCCCTAAGACAGTCCGCCATGAGCGCACCGAGTCGCGGACCAACCAGTGCAACGGGTCGCGGCGCGCACGCTGAGCACCATCGCCGCCATGCTGGGCCGCCAGCTGCCAACGCCGAATCCGTGCTGCGCGATGACGCCCACGACAACACCGCGTTCGCCGATTTTTCCTGTCCCGCACCAAAAACCGAGTCAATCAACCCGTTCGAGCGACTCAATAAGGAAATCAAACGCCGGACCGACGTCGTCGGGGTGTTTGTTCCCAGACCCGGCCGCGCTGCTGCGCCTGGCCGACTCGGCTCGTCGAAGCCCACGACGAGTGGCAGGTCGCCGGCAAACGCTACCTGTCGGAAACCAGCCTGGCCTTGTTCCACAAACCCGGCGACCAACCCCAACGCCACGTTGCCGCCCACGCCGCACTCACGGCATAGTTGGATACCGCAGAGCCTCAGGTGAAACGACCGGTCTACTTACACCACCCACGGGATGCTGGCCAACCGGGGGATGGCGAATCATGCACCGCCGCCTTGATGTTCGGGTTTCCATTGGAGATGTTGGCATCCTCGGCCTCGGCGTCTCCTGACAGCTTGCCGGCTGTAGGTGTGAAGAACCGGTTGGCAGCATCCGCATAGGCACCACATCGGGACCAGAAGATTGGTTGCTTCGCCACTTGCGCTGCGGCTCATGCAGCCGCCGTATCACCACGCACGTTGGTCCGCGGTCAGCTGAAGTCCCAGCGATGGCCCCAATAACTGTCGGCAGTAATTTCCTCAGCGGTGTAGGGGTGTTCATCGACGAGTATGCCCTCGCAGCCCACTTCGAGGTCCCAACCGCCGGGCGTTCGGACGTAGAACGAGACCATCTTGTCATTGGTGTGCCGTCCGAGCGTGGACGAGATGTGGCACCCACCTTTGATTGCACGGTCGAGCGCGCGGCCGACCTCGTCGAGCGTCTCGCATTCCACCATGACGTGCACCAGCGCCGGCGCCTTGAGGTTCGGCGACGGAAGGATCGCCAGGCTGTGGTGACGGGCATTGACACCCAGGAACCTCAACCGAACCGGCCCGAACTCAGGTGGTGTGGGCAGTCGCAGCGCACCCCGAGGCAGGAACCCCAGCGTCTCGGCATAGAACTGGTACGCTGCGTCCAGGTCGCTGACCGGCACCACGACGTGCCCGGCACCCAACTTGCCTGTCACGAAACGATTTCCGTACGGCGTAGCAACCGGTGAGTGGTCGAGTGCCGGACCATAGAAGACCTCGACCGGAGTTGCACCGGGGGCCTCGAAGGACAGGCCGGCCTCCACGCGCCGCGCGTCGGCATCCTCTTGCGACAGCGGCTTGGTCGCGATCCCCGAGGTCTCCACCGCAGACTGCACCCGGCGTAATGCCAAGTGATCGCGTACTTCCCAGCCGACCGCGTCGACCCCGTCCTCATCTACGGGCAGCAGGATGAGACGTCCGACGCGCTCGTCCATCCGGAGATAGAGCGCATCCGCCTCCGAGCCATGCCCCTGCGCAAATCCGATTGTGCCGAAAGCAAACTGCCGCCATGCATCCATGTCTGTGACGCGGATGCGGACGTAGCCGAGCGAGCTGATATCGCTCACAGCTGCTGTCCCTTCATATGCTGATACGTACGTGCGGAGGCCTCAGATCATCGCCCGCAGGTTGTCTGGTGGCTCGATGCCCATCGTGGTCAACGCTGTGGAGTGATACACCGTGCCCGGAGTGTGGATCGCGTGCTGCAGCCCGACGTGGGCATCACGCCAGAACCGCTGCAAGGGGTTGTGTTTGCGCGCCGCGTTCCCGCCGGAACGGGCGAAGATCTCGTCGGCAGCGTTGACCGCCCGCCACGCGCACCGGATCTGGTTGCGCCGCACCAGGGCACGGTCCTCGAACGTGATCGGGCGCCCGGCATCGGCGAGGTCGTAGAGCCTGCTGATGCCGTCGAGCAGCTGCAGGCGAGACGCCGCGATCTCGGCTGCGGCCTCTGAGATCGCGTACAGCACATACGGATCGTCCTTGATCTTGGTGCCCATCGCGGTCACTCGACCTCGCTGGTAGTCAAGGTGTGCCGCCAGCGCACCCTCCGTAATCCCGATCACCGCGGAGGTGATCCCGAGCGGAAACATCGCCCAGAACGGAATCTTGTACACCGTCTCCGTGCGGCCGGCTCTGGCCGCGGCCGCCTCCCCTTCGGCCACCTGCGCGAAGTCGATGGTCCGGTATTCGGGAATGAACGCCCCGTCGACGA
>NZ_JBKQOI010000138.1:0-2779 GCF_052145595.1 Mycobacterium sp.
ACCACCGCCGTAGCGCTGCTCCGCAACGTACAACGCAAGATCGCCAACTCGACTCGCGCGGATCTTCTGCTGCCTGGGTTACGGCCGGCCCGTCCCCGTCTGGACCGATCTGCCGGGAGCAGACTCGTATGCGAGTTCGGCCTGGCCACCGTGTCCGAGGGCGTGATAGGCGGGTCGCAGCAGTTCGGTCAGCGGCCGTACGCGGGCGGTGACGCTGGTGTCGGGGAGCTGATCGAGCAGCGCCGTCGATGGCGTGGCCGGCGGGCTCGGGACTGTCACGTCGGCTTGCCATGCGTAATAGGTGTCAAGGCAGTCGGCGAGCGGTCGGGCTGCTTGTTCGGCGCGGTCGGCGGCCGGCGGTCCTTCGGTGCGGGCGGCGGCCAGGTTGGCCAGCAGATCCTCGCGCTCGCGGCCGCGCCACGCGAGGATGGCGAACGGGTCGTCGTCGAAAGACTCGGCGAGCAGGTAGAAGGTGGCGGCAAGGTGCTTGCATGGGACGGCGTGATCGGGGCAGGAGCAGTCCAGCGACAGCTCCCGGGCGGTGGCGGGGAACAGCGACAGGCCGAGCCCGGCGAAGACGTCCTCGATGTCGTCGGGCATCTCGCCGGACAGCAGTTTGGCGGTGTACCAGGCATTTTCAGCCAGGCTCCGCTCAATTTGGGCCCATTCGGACTTGCCGAACGCGGGGATCCCGATCCGGATCCGGTACGGCCGGGCCCTGCTGCCCTGCACCTGGGCGGTGACCGAGCCCGGATCCACCTCGAGCGAGATCACCTGTCCCTTGCGCGCGTAGCTGCGGCCGCGCTGGAGCCGGTTGCCCAGGCCGATGTCCTCCAGTACCGCGATGAACCGCTCCGACCACCAGGTCCGCGCGATGGCGCCGCGGGCGCTGCGCGCCTTGAGCCCACCCTGCACGGGGCGGGGCCGCGACGGCGGCGGATACCAGCTCTTATTCACCGACGGCCCCCTCGGACAGCGCGAACACCTCGCGCAGGTCGCGGGTGGACAGTTCGGTCAGCCAGCCTTCGCCGTCGGTGACCACCAGGTCGGCCAGTGCCTTCTTCTCCTCGAGCATCTCGTCGATCTTCTCCTCGAGCGTGCCCGTGCAGATGAACTTGCGCACCTGCACCGTGCGCCGTTGTCCGATCCGGAACACCCGGTCTGTCGCCTGGTTCTCCACCGCCGGGTTCCACCACCGGTCCAGGTGCACAACATGATTGGCCGCGGTGAGGTTCAGCCCGGTGCCCCCCGCCTTCAACGACAGCAGGAAGATGGACGGCCCGTCCCCGGACTGGAAGCGGGCTACCATCTCGTCGCGCCGCTTCTTTGGGGTGCCACCGTGCAGGTAGGCGATGTCGCGGCCGAAGCTTGCGGCCAGGTGCGGCACCAGCAGCAGCACGACAATGCGGCCGGATCCGGGGCCATCCGCGAGCAGGCCCCACGCCGAACGCGGCGCGAAGGTTGTCGATCTCGACTTCCACCTGCTTGAGGCGCTGCTCATAGTCAGTGCCCCCGGCGCGTCGAGCAGGGCGGCCAACGCCACGTCCTGATGTGCCGCGCCGAAGCCGCGCCCACGCTGCTGGACGCCATCCGGCGAGCTGTCTGGTGACTCAGCGGCGCTACGGTCGCACCAGCCGACTGACCAGCGAGCGGTTTTTGTCGTGTTCCCGCTCCTCGAGGAGGAACTGAATGCCGTACTCGACCGCGGTCTTGGTGGAATCCCGCACCTCGCGCACCTTGGCGTCGTCGTTGTGGCGGCACCGAGTGGTCTGGATCGGCTCGCCGAACCAGTAGTACTGGCGTTCCGGACGGGGAATCGGCGTGGGCCCGATGCCGCGCCAGATCGGCCAGGAGTCCGGGCTGCCCAGCACCTTCTCGACGAACAGCCGTTCGGGGGCGAGCAGCGGGTTGTCGGCGTTCATCACGATGTCGACCGCATCGTCTGCGCCGACCGACGCGAACGGGATGATCGGGTAGCCGTATTGGATCGCCATCCGGGCGAACCCCATCCGGTTCTTCCACACCAGCTTGTAGCGCTCACCCTTGCGCTTGGCCACCTCACGCCCGCCGCCCGGGAAGACCAGGATCAGCTCTCCGCTTTGCATCAGCTCAGCGCAGTTCGCGCGAGTGCCCTCGACAACGCCGAAACTCTTCAGCATGTCGCGCCAACCTGGGACCTTGAATTGGGCGTGATCTCCCAGCGACCGCACGATCCGTTCGCGCCCCCACAGTTCCGCGCACATCAGCGGCAAGTCGAGCACCCCCAGGACTGTGTGGTTGCCGACCAGCAGAGCGCCGCGTCTCGGCACGTTGTCGATCCCGTACACCTTCGGGTTGATGAGCTTGCGCAGCGGCTTGATCAGCCGCAGAGTGACCTTGACCTCAGTAGCCGACGGAGCGTCGGGAACCGAGTCGGCCGCGTTCTTCTCGCTCATGACCCCAGTATGCGACCGCACACCGTCGCGATGGCAATCCCGTCAGACCCCTTACCCTCGACAGCATGCAATCGTGGTCGCCAGCCCCGGTTCCGGTGGTGCCGGGGCGCGGGCCCGAACTGCGGTTGTACGACAGCTCGGATCGTCAAGTGCGGCCGGTGGCGTCAGGGCGGACCGCGACGATGTACATCTGCGGCATCACGCCCTACGACGCCACCCACCTCGGGCATGCCGCGATGTACTTGGCGTTCGACCTGGTGCACCGAGTCTGGCTGGACGCCGGCCACGAAGTGCACTACGTTCTCACGAAATCTGCAGATCTGAAGTTCATCTGCAGTCGGGTG
>NZ_JBKQOI010000139.1:0-13622 GCF_052145595.1 Mycobacterium sp.
TCGACTTCCTTGGCCGAGATGTTCTCGCCGTTGCGGATGATGACGTCTTTGGCCCGGCCCGTCACGACGAGGTACTGGTCTTCGAAACCGGCTGAGACCCAGCGCCCAAGGTCTCCGGTGCGGAAAAACCCGGTGTCGTCAAAGGAGTCGGCGTTGTCCTCGGCATGCCGGTAACCCAGCAGCATCTGCGGGCCGCGCACACAAACTTCGCCTTCACCGGCGAGCGCGGCTTCGTGTGCGACGAGCTTGATCTCGGCGATGCCGGGCCTTCCGTCGGTGCTTGCGGCGTGGTCGGCTTCGTCTCGCCGAGGTGCGCCGATAGTCGCGACGGGCACTTCCGTGCAGCCATACACTCGGGTGACCACCGCCCGGTCGAAATACTCGGCGGCACGACGGATCAGCGACGGCGACACGGAGGCGCCGCCACAGATGAAGACCTTCAAGTCGGGTAGCCGGGTGCCGGCGCGCTGCGCGGCGGACAACAGCTGCTGCAGAAACGGTGTCGCGCCGGCCATGTGGGTGCACCGCTCGCCGTTCATCAGCGCCACAGCCGCCGCCGGATCCCACCGGTCCATGAGTACCGCGGTGGTGCCCAGCAGCAGCGGGCATTCGAACGCGTAGATCGAGCCGCCGATGTGGGCGATCGGTGACGGGACCAGGAACGTGTCACCCGGATCGACGGTCCAGTGGTCGCGGATCTGACAGATCAGCGCATGCATCGAATTGTGGCTGTGCAGTACGCCTTTGGGACGGCCCGTGGTGCCGGATGTGTAGAGGACCATCCGAACGGCGTCGGGGTTCAGGCCCGGCAGCTTCGCGGCATCGGGCTGATGCGCCAACAGATCCTGGTACGGCGTGTGAGAACCGGCTTCGCCGCGCAGCACCACCACCTCGGGGGCTGAGCTCATCACTGCGGTCACGCGTTCGAGCATCGCTGCGTAGTCGTGGCCGCCGAATTGGTGCGGTACGAAGATCATCGCGGCTTGGACGTCTTCGAGGATGAAGCGCAGGTCGTGGTCGCGCAGCGACGGCAGGATCGGATTCACCACCATCCCGGCCAGCGTCGCGGCTAAATAGATGACAGCGGCCTCGTGCCAGTTCGGCAGCATGAACGACACGACGCTGCCGGCCGGCATGCGCGCCAGCAGGGCGGTCGCCAGCCCGGTGGCCTGGGTGTACAGCGTGGCGCAGTCCAGCCGAGTGTCCGCGTCCACCAACACCGTTCGCCGGGGCGAGGTCTCTGCGGCCGCGCGCAGTGAATCGGCCAGTGTGGTGTGCACCCACAGCTCACGCCGGTAGGCCTCTGCCGCACGTGCCGCGTCTTGGTGGACCCGGGCAATCACCACAACGGGCCTAGTTATTCACGCGGCGCATGGTCATCGCGTACCGAAAGCTCGACGACAAGTGAGTGTTGATCGTCACCTGGGCGACCGCGCCATCAGAGGCCTTGTAGGTGCGCCGCATCTGCAGCGCTGCCGTTCCTGGCTCAACCCCGAGGCCGTCGGCCAGTTCGGGGGAGAGCACCACCGCGGCGATCTCTTGGTGTAATTCGGCGATGGTCACGCCGAACAGGTCCTCGATCAGGGGAAAAATCGGGCCCGTGTGGCGTTGCAGAAGCCTGCCGACCGCGGCGAAAGTGCGGCTTATGTAGTACTCCGTTCGGCACAGCGGCACCGACGCGCCGTCGACTTGCCGGTAGCCGCGCACGGACAGCCACTGCGTGCCGACCTCCAGTCCGGTGCGAACGGCTAGGTCGTCGTCGATGGTCACAATCTCGTTGGACTCGATGTTCAGCTGGGCGCCGGCCGCGAACGCGACCAGGTCGTCGATCGACATCACATCCTGCGCATAGGAACTGGTCGCTGGCCGGGGCACCACGCGGGTGCCCGCTCGTGGTCGGGACGCGACGAGGTTGTCCTCGCGCAGCCGGCGCAGCGCCTCGCGTACGGTGTAACGGCTGACGGCGAATCGCTCACACAATTGGTGTTCGGTCGGTAGCTGCGAGCCCACCGGATAAACGCCGTCGACGATCTCTTTACGCAGCGTGCGCGCGATCTGGAGGTAGCGGTGCTCGCTGGAAATGGCTTGGGGCATCAGCGGCCGTCCGGTGAGCGGCGAAACGCCAGCACGCTGCCGTCGGCGTCGGCCGAGATGTACAGCGTCCCGTCGGCCGCGGCGGCGATGCCGGCGAAGGGGCCCTGCGGCCCGGAAAACGGCGGCATTCCTTTCAGCGGCTTCGGCACCACACCCGGCGGGGCACCGACCGGTAGCCCGGAAGCGATGGTGTGTCGAACGTTGGTGTTCAGGTCGAACGCCACCAGCTCCTTGGCGCCGGCGTCGACGATGTAGAGCACACCGTCGCGCACTGAGATGCCCTGCGGGCGTTGCAGGTCGGCGACGACGGTGTCGATCCTCGATCCGTTCACCCTGACCACCTGCCCGGCGCCGGCCTCCGCCACCAGGCACGCTCCGTCCGCGTCGATCGCGACGCCGACCGGGTCGCGCAGGTCGTTCGCCAGCACCTCGATGTTGCCCGACCGAAGCGACAGCACCCGCCCGGTGCCCAATTCGGCGAAGACCACACCGTTGGGACTGGTCGCGACACCGTAAAGCTGGTCGAAACCGTCTTCCAGCACCTCGCTTTCGCTCGCCGCCGGACGGTAGCGGCTGACCTGGCCACCCGACGTCGTCACGATGAACTCGCCGGGTCCGCTCGACGCAACGCCGCGCAGGAAACCGGGATACCCGGGGCTGAACAACATCCCCACGGTCTGCAACGACCCGTCGGGCAGGGCGACATAGAAGTACGTGCCATCGGCGATGTAAAGCTGTCCGTCCTGACCAACGGTCAGATCCAGCGGCCAGTTAAGCCCACCGGGCAGCACTGTTCGTGTTGTGCCGTCAGGCGATATCTCGGTGATCTCGCCGGTGAAGTTGGATACCAGCACCCGGTCGCCGACGAAGGTGCAGTTGTCCAGCCCCGGACTCAACTGGGCCAGCAGACGCTGTTCGCCGCTGCGGGGATCGATGCGCAGCACCTGACCGCTTGCTACCTGAGTCGAGACGATGTAGCCCTGCGAGTCGAACTTCACCGAGTCGGGCACACCGAGACCGCCTGCAACGCACCGCGGCTCGCCGCCGTCAGGATCGACGCGCCAGATCTCGTTGGCACCCATCACCGGGAAATACAGCAGGCCGTCCGGACCGACCTCCATCGCATTCGGTGAGGGCACGTTCTCCAGTAGCACCCGCGGCGGCCCGCCGCTCAGGTCGAATTCCAGCAGGCGCCCACCCTCGCGGCATTCACCGATGAACAGCCGGCCCCGATGGAAGGTGATGCCGTTGGCTGATGGGACATCGTCGCGCAGCACCCGGGTTCGGCCGGCGGTGTCGAGCATGCTGACGCGGCCGTTCATGACCTCGGTCGCGTAGAGGTTGCCGCTCGTGTCGAACGCGACGTCGTCGGGCGCCACGATGTCGCCACCCTTGGCGCTCACGGTCTGTAGTTGCCCGGTGCGGTGATCCAACGCGCTGATCTGACTGCCCGTCACTTGCGCGACGTAAACGCGTCCGTCCGGGCCGGTGCGCAGACCGTTGGCGCCGAACAGTCGGCTAGGAGCGGTGACCCGCTCGAGTCGCCAGCCCTCCGCGACTTCGACCCAGTGGGGCCCGGAAATCAAGGGGGCATACCGCGATGGCTGAGCCGCGATGGCCCTCGAAATGGACATGCCTCGCCGAAATCCTTCCCATCAAGACGGAAGTGCCCGTTTGGGCTGGACGTTATCAACTCTTTCTAGTCCAGACAATAGCCGTCACGCCCACAACGCTTGACCTTGACAGCGGTGTCTGCCAATGGGAATAGTGTTCTCCAACGGGCAGAACCCAATATGTTGTCCGGACAAAATGAGCAACAGATCCCGTCGCGGCCGTTGGATCGCGGCAGGGGAAAGCAGGTCATGGAGAATCGCGAGGATCTCCTTGGGCTCGACGGTCGCATCGTGGTCGTTTCCGGTGCCGGCGGTGGCGGCATCGGCACGACCGTCACGGCGATGACCGCCAGGGCGGGCGCCACGGTGATCGGGGTGAGCCGGTCGAAGGAAAACCTCGACGAGCACGTCGTTCCTTTGGCGCAACAGGGCCTGGCCGTCGTCCCCGTCGCGGCCGACGCCTCGACCGACGAGGGCATCGCCGCGGTGCTCGACCAAGCGCGGCGTGCCGACGGAAGCCTGTACGGTCTGGTCAATGTCGTCGGCGGCGCTGAGCCGTCGACGTGGATGCCGTCGACCCGGGTGACGCGCGGCGACTGGCGCAAGATCTTCACCGACAACCTCGAGACAGCGTTTTTCATGAGCCGGGCCGTGGCGGCCGAACTCGTCGAGCAGCAGCGGCCCGGGTCGATCGTGTCGATCTCCTCGATCAGCGGCATGAACACCGCACCGTTCCACATCGCTTACGGGACCGCCAAGGCCGCCATCGCGGCGATGACCCGCACCATGGCGCTCGAGCTGGCGCTGGCGGGGATCCGGGTGAATGCGGTGGCGCCGGGCGTCACCGAGACCGCGGCCTCGCGCACCTACGTCGACGAGGACCCGGACCGGGATCGGCAGGCGATCGCCATGGGCCGGCGTGGGCGGCCCGAGGAACAGGCCGCCGCCATCCTTTTCCTGCTCTCGGAGCTGTCGAGCTACGTCACCGGCCAGACGCTGCTCGTCGACGGTGGGCTCGACCTCAAATGGAGCCATCTCGGCGCCGACAACACCTCGTTGTTTCTCAAAGACGAATCCTTCCGTGCGGCCATTAGGAGGATGTGATGACCGATTTAGCGAAAGACGTGAATTCCTCAGCGGCCGAGGAACTTTCGAAACCGATGACGATCGGCGTCGAGGCGTACATCAGCGAGAACTATGCCCGCGCCGAGCGCGACAGGCTATGGCGAAAAGTCTGGCAGCAGGTCGGCCGTGTCGAAGAGCTGCCCGAAGTCGGCAGTTATCTGACCTACGACATTCTCGACGACTCGATCATTGTGGTGCGCACTGGCCCAAACGAATCCGGCGGATTCCGGGCCCACCACAACGTCTGCATGCACCGTGGCCGCCGGCTGATCGACACACCCCAGGGTGCGAAGAACGCGTGTGGCCGCGCCCGTAAGTCGTTCGTCTGCGGCTTCCACGGCTGGACCTATGGCCTGGATGGGTCGTGCACTCACATCCGCGAACAACAGGACTGGCAGGAAGCGCTGACTCCCGACAACACCCACCTTCGGCCGGTCAAAGTCGACACCTGGGGCGGCTGGCTGTGGATCAATATGGACCCCGACTGCGAGCCGCTGACCGATTACCTGTTCCCCGCCGCGAAGATTCTCGACCCGTTCGGCCTGGAAAATATGCGCTACAAATGGCGCAAGTGGCTGCACTTCGACTGCAACTGGAAAGTCGCGCTGGAGGCATTCAACGAGACCTATCACGTCTACACGACGCATCCGGAGTTCAACAAGTTCGGCGAATTCAAGGGATGGGCCAAGGCGCAAGGGAAACACAGCAACATCGGCTATGACGCTCCAGCGGATATGGCGGCCACCAAGTCCAAGATCCGCCTGGGCACGGGTGCCGATCCGCGTGTGTCGACCGCAGAGATGCAGGTGTACACCATGGAGGAGACCAACGCCACCACCACCCAGACGCTGGTGAACGCCGCCAAGCGGCTGGTTGACGAATTGCCCGAGGGGACACCGGCCGACAAAGTTCTCGAGCACTGGCTGGCCTCGGCACGCCGCGACGACGAAGCCCGCGGCGTCATCTGGCCGACCATTCCGCCCGACGTACTCGGACAAGCCGGCACCGCATGGCAGGTCTTTCCGAACTTCCAGATGGGGCAAGGCCTCACCAGCGCACTGTGCTACTCCGCGCGCCCAGACCCCAGCTACAACCCCGACAAGTGCATTTTCGAGGCGTCGGTGCTCGAGCTCTTCCCGAAAGGCCAGGAGCCCCAGACGCAATGGGAGCTCACACCGGTCGGTGACCCCAGGTGGCGGTCGGTTTTACCGCAGGACTTCTCCAACATGGCCGCGGTGCAGCAGGGCATGAAATCCCTTGGCTTTTCCGGGACCAAGCCCAACCCGTACCGCGAACGCAGCACCGTCAACCTGCACTACCAACTGTCGAAGTACATGGGTACCGGCGAACCCCGAGAGCTATAAGGAGAACGCACCCACATGACATTGTTCGACACGTGCGGGCCGACCGATACACCCGACGACATCGATATCCCTGCACTGCGGGAGAAGTACCTCCACGAGCGCGACAAGCGGTTGCGCCCGGAAGGCTCTAAGCAATACCTCGAGCTCGAGGGCGAGTTCGCGGAGTTCTACGAGGTAGATCCGTACACGCCGGTGTCGATGCGGGATCCGATCGCCGACGACGTCGAGGTCGCGGTGCTCGGCGGCGGCATTGCCGGACTTCTGGCCGGTGCGTACCTCAAGAAGGCCGGCGTCGGCGACGTGCGTGTCATCGAAATGGGCGGGGACTTCGGGGGAGTCTGGTACTGGAACCGCTTCCCCGGGATCCAGTGCGACAACGATGCGTACTGCTATATCCCGCTGCTCGAAGAGCTCGATTACGTACCGACGAAGAAGTACGCCGACGGTGCCGAGATATACGCGCACTGCCGCAACATCGGTAAGCACTTCGGGCTGTACGACGGGGCGATCTTCTCCACGCAGGTGTCCGAGGTGCGCTGGGACGAATCGATCAAACGCTGGCGGTTGAGCACCAACCGCGGTGACGACATCCGCGCCCGCTTCGTCGTCATGACGCAGGGCTCCTTCAACCGCCCGAAGCTACCCGGCATCCCGGGAATCGCGGGTTTTAAGGGACACCAGTTCCACTCGGCGCGCTGGGATTACGAGTACACCGGCGGGGACGCTAATGGTGGACTCCACAAGCTGCACGACAAGCGCGTCGCGCTGGTCGGCACCGGTGCGACAGGCGTGCAACTGGTTCCGCACCTGGGCCGAGACGCCCAGCACCTCTATGTGTTCCAGCGCACGCCTTCATCGGTGGACGTGCGAGGCAACAAGCCGACCGACCCGAAGTGGGCGGCTTCCCTGCAGCCCGGCTGGCAGGAGGAACGCAAGCGCAACTTTCACCGCTGGTCCCCGTTGGGGGGAGGGGTGGTTTTCGACCAGGCGGATATGGTCTGCGATTTCTGGACCGAACTGGGGCGCAACATGACCGCACGGCTCGCGGCCATGGAGGATCCCGCGTCCCTGTCGATCGAACAGATCACCGCGATCCACGAAGAAGAGGACTACAAGGTCATGGAGCGGCTCCGACGCCACGTCGAGGCCGTGGTGCACGACCCGGACACCGCCGAGGCCCTCAAGCCGTACTACCGGTTCATGTGCAAGCGACCGTGCAGCAACGACGCGTATTTGCCGACGTTCAATCGGCCAAACGTGACGCTAGTCGACGTGTCGGAGTGCAAGGGCGTCGAACGGGCAACAGAGAAGGGCCTGGTCGCCCACGGCGTTGAGTACGAGGTCGACTGCATCATCTGGGCCAGCGGTTTCGAGATCACGACCGAGATCAGCCGACGCTATGCCATCGACGTTATCGAGGGCCGCGACGGCCTGTCGCTGTTCGATCACTGGCGGGACGGCTATAAGTCGCTGCACGGCATAACAAGTGTCGGCTTCCCAAATCAGTTCTTCACCGGCTTCATTCAGGGCGGCGTGTCGGGGAACACCACCGCGATGTTTGAGCAGCAGGCCGAACACATCGCCTATATCATCTCCGAAGCAATAGCGCAGGGCGCGACGACCGTCGAGCCCAGCCGGGAAGCCCAGGACGACTGGGTCAAGACGATCCGCGAAGTCTCGATAGACACCTCGGAATTCGCGGTCTCCTGCACGCCCGGCTATTACAACAATGAGGGCGGCGGTGGCGGCGAGGGCATCCGCTCGGCCATCGGCGAGTACTATGCGCCCGGCTTCTACGAGTTCGGTGACCTGATCAAAGAGTGGCGCGATAAGGGCGACCTGGAAGGCCTGGTGTTGGGCGCATGACGGTCGCGACATTGCCGATGGGCGATCTCATGTCTGAGCGGAATCCCGTTGCCGCAACTTAGATTCGACGACCGAGTCGCAATCGTCACCGGTGCCGGCCGCGGGCTGGGGCGCGAATACGCGCAGCTGCTCGCCTCGCGTGGAGCGAAGGTCGTCGTCAACGACCCCGGCGGCAGCCTGGGCGGCGACGGCGTCGACGCGGTTCCGGCCGAGCGCGTGGTCAGTGAGATCACGGCGGCCGGGGGACAAGCCGTTGCGTGTACCGCATCGGTCGCGACCCGTGAAGGCGGCGACGCGATCATCCGGACCGCGCTCGAACACTACGGCGGCATTGACATTCTGATCCACAACGCGGGCAACGTGCGTCGCGGCTCGCTCAAGGAGATGAGCTACGAGGACTTCGACGCCGTGCTCGACGTGCACTTGCGCGGCGCGTTCAATGTTATGCGGTCGGCGTTTCCGCTGATGTGCGAGGCCGGTTACGGACGGATCGTGCTCACGTCCTCGATCGGCGGCCTGTACGGAAACCACGGTGTGGCCAACTACGCCGCCGCCAAGGCCGGTGTGATCGGGCTGTCCAACGTCGCGGCGCTCGAAGGTGCCGCCGACGGCGTGCTGTGCAACGTGATCGTGCCGGCCGCGGTGACACGAATGGCCGCCGGGATCGACACTTCGGCCTATCCGCCGATGGGTCCGGAACTTGTGGCGCCCATTGTGGTTTGGCTCGCACACGAATCCTGCTCGGTAACCGGGGAGATGTTCATCGCGCTGGCGGGCCGGGTGGCGCGGGCGGTCATCGCCGAAAGCCCGGGCGTGTGCCGGCCATCGTGGACGGTCGAAGATGTTGGTGAGCATCTGAATGCGATTCGAAACCTGCAGGCACCGCTGATTTTTCCGGTCGTGCCCGATGGTCATGGCCAGCACATTCGCTACAGCTTCGAACTGGCGCAGCGCTCAATCGATCGAGGCGCACTCCATGGCTAGCCGGACGGCCTCGGGTCCGCTGGTCGGTGTGCGGGTCATCGACCTCACCGCAATGGTGATGGGACCGTACTGCACGCAGATCATGGCCGACATGGGTGCTGACGTGATCAAAGTCGAACCGCCGCAGGGCGATAACACCCGCTACATCTCCGTCGGACCGGCGCCGGGCATGAGCGGCGTGTTCGTCAACGTAAACCGAGGCAAGCGCAGCATCGTGCTGGACCTGCAAACCGACGCCGGAGCAAGTGCGCTGCGGGCGCTTGTCCAGACCGCGGACGTATTCATCCACTCGATGCGCGCCAAGGCGATCGCCAAGCTCGGCTTCGGCTACGACGACGTCGCCGCGATCAACCCGGCGATCGTCTACACCAATTGCTACGGGTACGGCCGCCGCGGACCCGAACGCGACCGGCCCGCCTACGACGACACGATCCAGGCCGAATGCGGCCTGCCGGCGGTCCAACAGCAACTGACCGGTGAGGCCGACTACGTCGGAACAATCATGGCCGACAAAGTCGCCGGGTTGACAGCGCTCTATGCGACGACCATGGCGTTGTTTCACCGTGAGCGCACCGGGGAGGGGCAAGAAGTCGAAGTCCCGATGTTCGAAACCATGGCCTCGTTCATGCTCGTCGAACACGCCAACGGCGCGATGTTCGACCCTCCCCTGGGGCCGGCCGTGTATCCGCGCACCGTGGCACCCAACCGCCGTCCCTACCGCACCAGCGACGGCCACATCGCCGCGTTGATCTACAACGACAAGCACTGGAACGCGTTCATCAACGCCGTGCGGCCGCCGTGGGCCAGTGAGCGGTATTCCACGCTGGAACAGCGCGCACGCCAGATCGACACCGTCTACGGGCTGCTAGCCGAGACGATGAAACAGCGCACGACCCAGGAGTGGCTGGCGCTGTTCCGTGAACTCGAGATTCCGGCCGCGCCACTGAACACACCCGGCGCGCTGTTCGACGACCCGCATCTCAATGCCGTGGGCATGTTCGAAACCCTGGACACCCCGAACGGACCGGTGCGCTTCCCCGGCGTACCCACCTGGTTCTCCCGGACACCGGGCCGCGTTGCGGGGCCGGCGCCAGAGCTCGGCGCCCACACCGCCGAGGTACTCGACGAGTTGGGGCCGGCGGTCGACGTGAAACCCATGTTGAGTTCGGGATAGAGGGCCCGTGGACTTCGGAAAGAGCCAGGAGGGTGTGCGGCCGCACGCCGATCTTTTGCGCGCCGCGAAAAACGACTCGTTCAAAAGTACCTAATCACTAAGGAGTTTCAAACCATGGCCGTGCCCGTCTACAAGCGCATTCTCGACCTGTTCGAAGCAGAGGGCGTGAATACGCTGTTCGGCATCCCGGATCCGAATTTCGTGCACATGTTTCTCGAGGCGGAATCGCGTGGCTGGGCTGTGGTCTCACCTCACCACGAGGAGAGTGCCGGTTTCATGGCCGAGGCCGTCTCGCGAATGACGGGCAGGCCGGGCCTGTGCATCGGCACGCTGGGTCCGGGTGTGGCCAACATCGCCGGGGCGATGATGTGCGCCAAAGTGGAGAACTCGCCGGTCATCTTCCTCGGCGGCCAACGGGCTCGCATCACCGAACGGCGCGTCCGGCGTGGGCGCATCCAGTTCGTCCGCCAGGAAGAGCTTTTCGCGCCGACGGTGAAGTACAGCGCATCGATCGAATACGCCAACCAGACCGACGAAATCGTTCGGGAAGCGATTCGGCGCGCGATGTCGACAACCCCCGGACCGGCTTACATCGAATACCCGTCCCACGTGATTCTCGAAGAGCTCGATGTCGCAGATTCCCTGCCTCCCAGCGCGTATCGCCTTGTCAATCACGGCGCGGGCGCACGGGAGATCGCCGAGGCGGCCAAGCTGGTGCGCGAGGCCAAAAACCCGATCCTGCTGGTCGGCCACGGCGTTCACACATCGCGCACCGCAGAGGCGGTCAGGGAACTGGCCGAGCTGATGGCCTGCCCGGTCATCCAGACATCCGGCGGCACCTCGTTCATCCCCGGTCTGGAGGATCGCACCTTCCCCTACGGCTTTTCGTCCGCGGCGGTCGAGGCCGTGCTCACGTCGGACCTCTGCGTCGCCCTCGGCACGGAGCTGGGAGAGCCGGTTCACTACGGCAAAACCCGGCACTGGGCGCAGAACGACGCCACACGCAAGTGGATCTACGCCGAGCAGGACCCCACGGCGATCGGCGTGAACCGGCCGGTAGACGTACCGCTGGTGGGAGACCTGCGCGGCGTCGTGCCCCAGTTGGTCGACGCGCTGAAGGACAGCCCGCGTTTGCCGTCGGCAGACCTTACACGCTGGATTAAACAGGACGCCGACCAGCTCGCCGAATTGGCCGAGACCGCGCCCAGCGGCCGGGTCCCGATCCACCCCGCCCGGTTTGTGGTCGAGGCGACCAAAGCCTTTCCGGCCGATGGCATCATGGCCCGCGATGGCGGCGCAACGGTCATTTTCCAGTGGACCTACTCGCAGGCCAAGCCGCACGACGTCATGTGGAACCAGAACTTCGGTCACCTAGGCACGGGCTTGCCCTATGCCATCGGCGCTTCGGTCGCCGACGGGGGCCAGCGGCCGGTCATGCTGCTGACCAGCGACTCCTCTTTCATGTTCCACATCGCCGAGCTGGAGACCGCGGCACGTCAGAAGCTGCCGCTGGTGTGCGTCGTGGGCGTCGACAACCAATGGGGTCTCGAAGTCGGTGTTTACAAGCGCACGTTCACCCAGCCGTCACCGCAGCCCGGTGTGCACTGGAGCAAGGACGTGCGCTTCGACAAAATCGCCGAGGGCTTCGGCTGTTACGGCGAATACGTGGAAAAAGAAGAGGAGATCGGTCCGGCGATCGAGCGAGCCTATGCCAGCGGCAAGACCGCCGTCGTGCACGTCTGCATCGACCCGAAGGCGAACTCCGAGGAGATGCCGAATTATGGTGAATTCCGCACTTGGTACGCCGAAGGCACCCAGTAAGGAAACGGACAGGAACAGGAGAAGCCATGCGCGAATACCTGAAGTTCTACATCGACGGCAGCTGGGTCGACCCGTTGCGGCCCAACAGTTTTGACGTCGAGAACCCGGCGACCGAGCAGGCCTCCGGGACGATCTCGCTCGGCTCGGCCGCCGACGTCGACGTGGCGGTCAAGGCCGCCCGACGCGCTTTCACCGGCTGGTCGCAAACCAGTCGCGAACAGCGCCTCGATCTGCTGGAGGCCATGCTCGCCGAATACCAGAAACGTGCCGGCGATCTCGCCGATGCGGTCACCGAGGAAATGGGCGCGCCGCCGTCGCTGGCCGCCGGCCCGCAGGTTCAGCTCGGGATCGGTCACCAGGTGACGGCGATCGACGTGCAGAAGAACATACAGTTCGGGGAGCAGCACGGGGCAACGCTGATCGCCAAGGAGCCGATCGGCGTATGCGGGCTGATCACGCCGTGGAACTGGCCGCTGAACCAGATCGCGGTCAAGGTCTACCCGGCGTTGGCGACCGGCTGCACGATGGTCCTCAAACCATCTGAGGTGGCGCCGTTCTCGGCCTACATCTTCACCGAGATCCTCGATGCCGCGGGCGTGCCGGCCGGTGTCTACAACCTGGTCAACGGCGATGGCCCCGGCGTCGGCGTCGCGCTGGCGAGCCACCCCGACGTCGACATGGTGTCGTTCACCGGATCCACCCGCGCCGGTGTCCAGGTGGCCACGAATGCCGCTCCGACAGTGAAGCGGGTGACTCAGGAACTCGGCGGCAAGAGCCCCAACATTGTCCTCGACGACGCCAGCTTCGCCGACAGTGTCCGCGCCGGCGTGGTCAACATGATGCCCAATTCCGGGCAGAGCTGTAACGCGCCGTCGCGCATGCTGGTCCCGAATTCGCGCATGGCCGAGGCGATCACCGTCGCGCGGGAAACCGCCGAGCAGGTGAAGGTGGGCAACCCCAGCGATAAAACCGCCATCGGGCCGGTGGCGTCGCGGGCACAGTTCGACAAGGTCCAGGGCCTGATCCGGAAAGGCATCGACGAGGGCGCGACCGTCGTGGCCGGCGGCCCGGGTCGACCGGCGGGGTTGGACAAGGGTTACTACGTCAAGCCGACCGTCTTCGCAAACGTCACCAACGACATGACGATTGCGCGCGAGGAGATCTTCGGGCCGGTGCTGTGCGTCCTCGGCTATGACGACATCGATCAAGCCGTGGAGATCGCCAACGACACCGAGTACGGCTTGGCCGGCTATGTGTCGGGGGCCGACCACGACAAGGCGCGAGAGGTGGCCCGCAAGATCCGGGCCGGGTGGGTGACGATCAATCACGCCTTTGACATGAACGCGGCGTTCGGTGGCTACAAGCACAGCGGCAACGGTCGGGAGTGGAGCGAGTTCGGGTTCAACGAGTATTTAGAGGTCAAAAGCACTTTGGGCTACGCGCCCGACAAAGCCGCCGGATAGCGGGCAATGGGTCCCCTGACAGGGAAAGTCGCGCTGGTGACCGGCGCCAGCCGCGGGATCGGCAAGGGGATCGCGCTGGCGCTGGGAGCCGAAGGGGCGACAGTGTACGTCTCGGGAC
>NZ_JBKQOI010000140.1:0-4122 GCF_052145595.1 Mycobacterium sp.
GAACCGTTGTCGACCCCCTGCCTGATCGACCGCACCCGCTCGGTGAGCAGTGCGACAAACCGGTCATAGGCCGGTGCCTCGACGTACACCCGCTCCACCGAGATGCAGGCCTGACCCGAGTTGAACAGTGCCCCCCACGCGATGCCGTTGGCGGCGCGCGAAAGATCGGCGTCGGCCAGGACGATGGCAGGGTCCTTGCCGCCCAGTTCGACGCCGCAGGGAATCAATCGTTCGCCCGCCCGCGCGGCGATGGCGCGTCCGGTCCTGGTGGAGCCAGTGAACTGCACCATGTCTACGGAGTCCACTACCGCTGCGCCCGTTGCGCCCAGACCGGTGACACACCGGAACACCGGCGGTGCACCGATCTGTTCCCAGCCGCGGACGAGTTCGCAGGCGGACAGCGGAGTGACCTCCGAGGGCTTGACGATGACGGCCGCCCCGGCCAGCAGCGCCGCAACGGCGTCGACAGCGGGGATGAGTAACGGGAAGTTCCACGGCGTGATCACTCCGACGACGGGGTACGGGCGGTACACCCTACTGAGCTTTTTGGTAGCGGTGAGCGGACCGTGCGGTCGCAACTTCTTTTCGGCGAGGAACTTCCGGGCCCGGTCAGCGTAGTAGTTGATCGCGTCGCAGGTGACCATGACTTCGAACGCGGCCTCGACTCGAGGCTTACCGGTCTCGGCAGCGAGGACATCGATGAGTCGGGATTCGTTGTCCAGCAACCAGTCCCGCAACTTTCGCAACCAGACGGCGCGGGCATCGGGCCCCAGCGCCTCCCATGACGACTGATGGGCGCGCAGTTGCTCCACGACCGCGGCCACCGCCTCGGCGGATTGCACTACAACGCTTCCGACGAGCTCACCCGTCGCGGGATTGTGCACGTCGATTACCTCGGTACCCGGGGGCGACAGTTGATCAATACTCACGAGGTGCTCCTTGGTTGGTGGATGGCGTTGGCGAACTGCCTGATTTGCCGCAGCGCGGCGCGCGTCTCGGGAAGCCACGTCCCGAGCTGATGCCAGGCGTGCGGAACCAGCGGGAAGACCTCGAGCCATACGGGTACTCCGGCCGCTCGCGCACGCTCGGTCGCCCGCACCGAATCGTCACGCAGCACCTCGGTGTGCCCGGTCTGGAAGAGCAGCGGTGGCAGGCCCGCGAAGTCACCGAACACCGGGGAAATGAGGGGGTCTGTCGCATCGACATCCGGTCGGTACCACCGCTGCAGGAATGCCAGCCCACGCGCCCCCACCGCGGTGTCGCGGCGCGCGTTGATGCTGATCGACGGGCTGGACCAGGAGAAATCGAAGCCGCCGCTCATCATGATCGCGCCCGCAGGCATCGGGAGGGCGGCGTCGCGGGCCCGCTGCAAGGTGACGAGGGCAGCGTTGGCGCCGGCCGACTCGCCCGCGATCATCAACTGACGCGGCTCCTGCCCGGCGTCGAGTAATGCCTGATAGGCGCGCAGACAATCGTCGATGGCCGCCGGAAACGGGTGCTCGGGAGCCAACCGGTAAGCCGGAACGACGACCCGGGTCTGCAGGTCATTCGCCAGCCGCGAGAGGAATCCGGTGTAAGCGCTGCGCGCGTACATCAGGAATCCGCCACCGTGCAGGTACAGCACGGTCCGCCCGGGATGCGGGCGAGTGGGGTGGAATTCCCGGGTGGTCAGGCCGCCCAATTCCCCATCGACGATCCGGCATCCCGGTGCCGGCCGGGCGAGAAGGCCCGATGCCGCACCGGCACGGTCGAGGAACGTACGCATCCCGTCGAGGTTGTCGTGGTATCGACGAAACGCCGATTGGCACACTCCACGGAACACCGGGTTGACGAGGCGCAGGGCGATGCTTGCCTGGTGCCCGGTCATCTGGACGTCGCGCCGAGGATGGTCACGGTGGCCACTGCCGCGTCGGGTCCCATGTAGCCTCCCGCGTTTTCTGCCACGGCGATCCGTGCGCCGTCGACCTGACGCTCGCCACAACGGCCGCGGAGTTGCTCGGCGAGCTCGACGATCTGCGCGAGACCGCTGGCTGCGATCGGGTGTCCTTTGCTTTCCAAGCCACCGCTGGTATTGACCGGCAGCCTGCCCCCAATCTTGGTGTCGCCCTTGCGAATCATGTCCACGGCCCCGCCGGGGTTGGCCAGCCCGAGTTCTTCGAGCACGATCAACTCGGCCGGCGACGTGGCGTCGTGGCATTCCAGCACGTCCACCTCCGCCGGGTCGATGCCGGCCCAGTCGAACGCACGCTTCGCCACACCGGCAACAAGCTCCCCGCCGACGCCGGGTTTCGACGCGCCGGTCATGGTGGCGAGCACCGTGATCGGCTCAGCGCCCCAGTGCGCCGCGATGTCCGGCGTGGTCACGATGACCGCGGCAGACCCGTCGCCGATGGGCGAACACATCGGCAAGGTCAGCGGACCGGAGATCTTGCGCGCAGCCAGCACCTCCTCGAGGGTGAAACGGGTCCGGTACTGCGCCTTGGGATTAAGCGCACCGTGGTCGTGGTTCTTGACCGCAACGCGAGCGAAGTCTTCCTGGGTGGCACCGGTGCGGTCCATGTAGTTGGTGGCCATTTTCGCGTAGACATCCATGAAGACCGATTGGTCCCCGCCGTTGGCACCGATCTCGGCGAAGATCTCGGCGAGCCGATCCTGATCCAGAGCGCTGCCCATGGCGGCGAAGGTCAGTTGCTTGTCGGGGTGATAGAGCTTCTCGGCGCCCACCGCCAGCGCGACGTCGACATAGCCCGACGCGACCGCGAGCCACGCCTGGTTGAGTGCCGTCGACCCTGAGGCGCAGGCGTTTTCGATGTTGATCAGCGGAATGCCGTTGAGCCCTGCCTCGCGCATGGCGTGCTGTCCGCGCACCGAGTGCTGACCCTGCAGAATCCCGGACGCGGTGTTCGCGTAGTAGATCGTATCGATGCCCTTGTCCGACTCGCCCATCTCCGAATCCTTGATCGCGGCCTGAACCGATTCGGCGACAAGCGATTTGATGCTGCGGTCGAGGAATTTGCCGAATGCGGTCATTCCGACCCCGGCCACCACGACGGTGCGCAGTGAAGCTTCGTGATTGGTCATCGCGCCAGCACCTCCTTGCCGATAAGCTCGCGCGCTATCACGAGTTTCTGAATTTGCGGTGTGCCGTCGCCGATCATGCATCCCGAGACATCTCGCAGCATTGCCTGCAGTGGCATCTCATCGGACCAGCCGACTTGGCCGTGCAGCACGATGCAGTCGCGGATCGCGTTGTGCGCGACCAGCGGTCCCCACCACTTGAGCATCGCGGCCTCACTCGTGTGCGGCCGCCCCGCCATCCGAAGTCCGAGAGCGTGATAGCCCAGCGCCCGTACCGCCGAAACGTAGGTGCTGTGTTCGGCGATCACGAACGACACCCCCTGATTGGCTGCTATTGGCCGGCCGAACGTCTCACGCTGTTTGGAGTATTCGATCGCCATGTCGAGCGCGCGTTGTGCGGTGCCGATATTCATCAGCGCGATCAGTGTTCGGCTCAAATCGAATTCGTGCATCACCATCGCGAATCCGCGCCCGATCTCACCGAGTACGTGGCTGTCCGGCACGAACACACCGTCAAGGAAGATCGAGCCACGACCCAATGGCTTGAAGCCGGGATCACGGATGGCCTGGGTGGTGACCGCGGGATCGTCCATATCGACGAGGAACATTCCGATGCCTTTGCCGCCCGACCCGGGTTCGGTCTGCGCGACGACGATCGCGACATCGGCGTGCACCGCCTGGGTGATCGAGGTCTTCTCACCGGAGATCCGCCATCCGGCGTCGACCCTGGTGGCCCGTGTGGAGAGATTGGCCGCGTCGGACCCAGCCCCCGGTTCGGTGAGTGCGAGGCAGATGACGGCCTCGCCGGCGATACCGCGGCTGACCCACCGCTCGCGAACTTCGTCGCTGCCGTGTGCGGCGAGCAGGGCATTGCTGACATTTGCCGCGAACGCCAGGTAGGCGATCGCGGGGTCGGCATAGGCGAGTTCTTCAACAGCGATGCCGACAGCCAGCACGTCGCCGCCCTGGCCGCCCGCCGATTCGCTGATCAGGAGTCCGAGCAGCCCCGCGGCGCCCAGTTCACCGAACTCGGTGGTCGGGAAC
>NZ_JBKQOI010000141.1:0-36370 GCF_052145595.1 Mycobacterium sp.
CAGAGACACGCCGATATACCGCTTTCGATACATGACTACACATCAGCTGCCAAATGGACACAGAACACCTGCTCATCAAGGGCAAACTGGATTCAGACCCGTGCTACCAGGGGGAACTTCGGCCTAGTACGTCAGCGATGGATGCCCCACCCAGGAGATCCGATACCTCGAGATCGTGATTGAACTCAATCTTGATGCGACGGCGTAACTCCAAGGCCTGCAACGAATCCAGGCCGATCGCAACCATCGGCACCGTGGTATCGATCGCATCGACGTGATTGACGCCGATGGCCGAGGCTATCAGCTTCAGCAACCGTTGCGGTAGGTCCGGCTCCTCGAGGGGCGCCCGGGTTTCGACGTCGGGGGAGCTCAGCTGTGATAGCAACGAGGCGCGCCCGCAGGCTTCCAGTACCGACCGCGCGCGGCCCAACTCGAACGCCGCGACGCCGGCATTCCCGGGAAGCGGGCTCATCCCCAGCGCCAGCGCATCGCTGGGAGACATTGGCAGCAGACCGGTCACGGCCAGCTGCGCCGTCCCGGAGGCATCGGGATCAAACGTGACTGTCCACTGCCCCCACTGCACGGAAACGCAGTCCAGACCCTCGGCTCGGAGTCGGTGCGCCATGGCGTCGAGCATTCGATTGGCCGCGGCGTAGACGATCAGGCCGCGACCACCGACCGTCGCCGCGATCGACGAGCAGAGAACGACGCGGCAGTCATCGGCGCGCGGAAACGCTCCCAGCACCCGCCAGATGCCGACAACTTTGGCGCGCAACGCGCGCTCGACCTTGTCGGCGGTGATGTGTGCCAGTTCGATGCCCGAATACTCCACGGCCGCATGGATAATCAGGTCCGCAGGCGCGTCCTGATTTTCCTGCGCCAGCAGGGACACCGCTGCTTGGTCACCCACATCGCACCTGGCGACATCGATTCGCGTCGAGGTGGCCGAACGGATCTGCCGCAGTCGATCTGCGACCGCAGCTGTCTCGCCAGATCTGCTTACCAGTGTGATCCGCCGGGCGCCGCGGCGTGCCAAGTGATCGCAGAATTCGAGCCCGAGGTTTCCCGTCCCACCGATGATGAGCACATGGCCGGGATGGGTGTCAGGGTCGGCGACCGATGTGTCTCTTTCGACGATCCTCTTGGCGTAGAGGCGTCCGTTGCGCAGTGCGAGCTCCGACTCGTCTCCTGTGTGCAGCGCACCCAGTATCGTGACCGCCGCTTGCGGTGACATCGACGCGGCGTCCAGATCGAGGTGGCGAAACCTCACGCCGGGGTGCTCGGCGCCGATGCAGCGAAAGCCCGCGCCAGCAGCCGCATGCACCGGATCGGGTGGCGCATCGTCGGCGACCATCTCGCCGCCCACCGTCACCAACCAGCAGTCGGTGATCGCGTCATCGATTCCCGGCCACCACGTACGGTTCCCGAAAAACGCCGCTACCTCGGCCGCCGCGGCGGCATCGTCCAGTCTCGCCGATTGCGGAACAAGTATGACCTGAGTGTCGATATCCCCTTGGTTACTGCGGCTTTCAGCGTGGGCCGCGTCGATGACGTGGGCCGTGGCGCCGACGTCGCCGGCTGCGGCGCGTAGGGCGTTGGCCAGGGCCGCGCAGGTCCCGCGATGATCGACGATTCCGATGGAGCGCGGCGGCACGAGCGAGCGACGCGACAGCCGAACCCACTCCTCGGCGAGGAGGCGTGGCGTCGCGGTCTGCACAACCGGGTCGCGGTCCGATGCCGCGGCATGCCGGGGCGGGCCCTGCTCATACGGCAACCACAGCCGGGTCTCGTTCGTCCGGGTATTGGGGAAGTCGAGTAACGGCAGCGGGGTGGGGCCGGCAGCCTCGGTGCGCAGGCAGTTCCACGGGTACTCGAGATCATGAACTGCCAGCAATGCGAGGTTGCGGGTGAACTCGCTCAGATCGCTGGCTGAACGGTCCGATGTCCCGACGACCATGGCCGCCCGCTCGTCGGCCTCGTGGGCCGCTTTGCTCAAGGCATCGACGTTTTCTTGAATCGCCAGCTGCAGCGTCGGATGTTCGGCCAGTTCGACGAAGGTGTCGATCCCGAGCGGCAGCGCGGCCGCGATCGCCTTGTCGAATCGAACGGTGTTGCGCAGGTTCCAGAACCAGTACTCGTCGACCGCCAGGTCCTGCGTGATGGGACCGCCGAGCGTGGCGCCGAGGCAGTCGATATCCGTGTCCAGAAACTTCGGATTCTGCAGTTCGCGTTGCGTGGCGGCACGTACCTGGGCGGCGAGTTCATTCATCAAGCCGGTGTGTGCGGGATATTGGACGCGAATGACGCGCGCGAACGTGCCACGGTCGGTGAAGGTGTCCACGATGGCCTGCACCGTTGTTCGATCACCTGAGATTCCGGTCAAGCTCGGCGAATTGATCACCGACAGCTGCGCCCAGCCCGAGCAACGGGCGAGCAGGTCTTCGCAGGTTTCGCGGTTGGCGGCGATGACCGCCATTGCGTAATCGCCGGAGGCGAAATCGTCGGCGGCGCGCGCGCGAATCCCGATCACCCGGATGGCATCTGCCAGGATGACCGCACCGGACACGTAGGCCCCCGCGACCTCTCCTTGGCTGTGCCCAATGGTGACGTTCGGCGCGACGCCGAATGAGCGCCACATCGCGGCCAGGGCGGCCATCTGGGTGAACAACGCGGGCTGGACGGTACTCGCGTTTTCGTCGGCCGAAAGATGTTCGTCGAGAAGGTATTTCAGCGGTGACTCACCGAGTTCCGACTGAAAGGCCGCGGCGCAGCGGTCCGCCTCGTCCTTGAACGCGGGGATCGTTTCGTAGAATAGCCGTCCCATCCCAGGTCGCTGGCCGCCCTGCCCGGGAAAGACATAGGCGAGTCTGCGGGGCGTGGCGGGTGTGGGGTTTCGAACCAGCGAAGCGTGATCGCGCCCATCGATAACCGCCCGCAGCGCACTGATTAACTCGCCGCGGTCAATCACCATGGCCAGGGCTCGGTGCCTGCGGGCGATCCGGGTCCGAAACAGCATTGCAGCGATCGCTTGCGGCGTTACTTCGGGGTGATCTGCCGTGTAGGAAAGCAGCGCGGCGGCCTCGTCGCGCAACAGGTCGGGGCTATCCGACGACATCAGGACGGGAATGCTGCCGTTCGGGAGCCGGTAAGAAGTCGGCAATTACTCACCCCCAGGACCTGCGGGCATGGCGATGATCGCGTGCGCATTGGCGCCGCCCGCGCCGAACGAAGACACGGCGCCATGGCGGACGCCGGCTTTCGGCTGCCACTCGTGCAGCTTTGTGGCCAGTCGGATGCCGGTCAGGTCCCAGTCCAGCTTCTTGGTCGGGTTGTCCGAGAAGAGAGTCGGCGGAATGTAACCGTGCCGGCCCGCGAGCAGCAGTTTGATCAGCCCGAGGATTCCGGACGCCGCTTGCGGATGTCCGCAATTGGACTTTATCGAGCCCAGTAGCGCCTCGGATCCTGCCGCGCCGTAGGTCTTGAAAAGTGCGAGCAATTCCACCGGATCGCCCGCAAGCGTTGCGGTTCCGTGTCCTTCGATCATTCCGACGTCGGCCGGATCGATTCCGGCCGCGTCCAGCGTCTTCCGAATTACCTGCTCCTGAGCGCGAACCCGGGGAACCAGGATCGGCTTTCCTTTGCCGTTGTGGTTCGTACGGATGGCCAGGATGCGTCCATAGATCCGGTGTCCCAGTTGCCGTGCTCGCGATTCCCTTTCGACGAGAACCATTCCCGCACCTTCGCCCCAGACCGTGCCGCTGGCGTCGTCAGCGTAGGCACGGCAATGCCCGTCGTCGGAAAGGGCATTGAGCTTTGCGAACTCATAGAACGCCGTCGGTGCTCCCAACACACACACGGCGCCGGCCAGCGCCCATTCGCACTCGTCCATCTGAACCGCGTTGGCCGCCAGCTGCACTGCGGTCAACGACGATGCGCATGCCGTATCGAGAGATATTGATGGACCGGTCAGCCCCAGGCAGTGCGAGATCCGGCCGGCGCCCCCGAGTTGTCCCAGACCGACGGTCCGGTGTCCGGTGTAGGCATCGGCCTGCGCTGTGCGTGGGCCGTACTCAGTCATCGACATTCCGATGAAGCAGCCGCCGAATTCGCCCTCAAGCGTGCCGGGATTGATTCCGGAGTTCTCCAGCGCCTGCCACGCCATTCGCAGCGCAACCCGCTGCTGGGGGTGCGTCGCGATGGCCTCGCGATGGGTCATGCCGAAGAAGGGCGGGTCGAATGTCATTGCGCTGTCCATGAATCCGCCGGCGTCGCAAACGGGACCCCATCCGTCCAGCCGGGAAACCGACAGCAGGTCGTCGACCGGCCATCCGCGATCGCGGGGAAAAGGACCGATCAGTTCCTTCGACTCGGCGAGCGCCGACCACAGTGCTCCCGGGCTGTCGATCCCCCCGGGCGCCTCGACCGCCATTCCGGCGATGACGATCGGGTCGGTTGCTGTTGTCACGCCAGCAACTCCGCGATCGCCTCGATGTGGTGGTTGACGTAAAAGTGCCCGCCGTCGAACATCGTGACCTTGACGGTGTCGGTGTGTTTGCCCCATCCGTACAGATCGCCCAGTGTCACATAGAGGTCCTGATCGCCGCCCATCGCGTGAATCGGGGCCGCCACCTTGACGCCTTCGGGGCAGGAGTAGGCATCGAAGGCCTTGAAGTCCGCTTTGACCACGGGAAGCGTCAGCTTCATGAGGTCGCGGTTGGCGAACACACCCGCAGCGGTTCCCTCGAGCGCCAAGAGGTGGTTGAGGAGTTCCTCGTCATCTTTGGGGTGTGATGGCTTGGCCGCGGCATGACAGGGGGCGACCGTCGCGGAGACGTTGAGCTGCCGCACATCGATTCCCCGAGCCTCTGCGATCCGGACGAACTCGAACGCGACCATCGCCCCCATGCTGTGGCCAAACGTGACGATGGGGACCCCGCGATTGTGGTCCGACGTCGAGAATTCGCCGAACGCCCCCGCGGCGATCTCCGGCAGCGAGCTCAACAGAGCTTCGGCTGCCCGGTCCTGGCGACCCGGGTACTGGAAAATAATGACCTCGAATTTCTTGCTGAGTGCTTTCGAGAACTCGCGGTAGGCCGATGCACCCGCCCCCGCATGCGGGAAAACCAGCAACGGGGGGCTCGTGGGCACATCCGGTTCGTGGAACTGCCTGATCCACCCCAGTTTGCGCGGCATGCGCCCCTACCTCTCGTGCCTCGAACGCGTCGCTGGCGAATGGCCGCTGAAGCCATGCAACTTAGCGAAGGCTAACATAATCTGCTGAGCTTGTGATTGGGCCTCGGAGGGGGGCATCGCCCCCGCCGATCAGGAGTTTTAGAGAGGTATGGGCAATGCGCGTCGTCTCGTTCGGTTTCCAGGCCTGGGGGTACCGGACCCTGCAGGCTCTGATCGATCTGGATCACGACGTGGCGCTCGCGGTCACCCACCCGGCCAGCGAGCACTCCTACAAAGCGGTGTTCTCGGAGTCGGTCCAGGAGCTCGCGCGCGACCACGGCATCCCGGTGCATCTGACCGACCGGGTTGACGCCGAGACCATCGACCTGGTCAAACGCGCCGAGCCCGATGTCATCGTCGTCAACAGCTGGTACACCCGGATGCCGGCGGAGCTGTATGACCTCCCGCCGCACGGCACCCTGAACCTGCACGATTCGCTGTTGCCGAAGTTCACCGGATTTTCCCCCGTCCTGTGGGCGTTGATCAGCGGCGAGTCGGAGTTCGGATTGACGGTGCACCGGATGGACGACGGCCTGGACACCGGCGACATTCTGATACAGCATTCGCTACCGATCGGACCCGCCGATACCGGCACCGAGTTGGTGATGCGGGGTATGGGGCTGATTCCGGGTGCGCTGCGGGATGCGCTGACCGCGCTGGAGTCGGGAACCGCGGTTTGGCGGCCGCAGAACAAGGCCGAACGGACGTACTTCCACAAACGCTCCGAGCGCGACAGCTTGATCGACTGGAGCTGGCCCGCCGAGGATCTCGAACGATTCGTCCGAGCGCTGTCTGAACCTTATCCCCGCGCGTTCACCTTCTACCGGGGCGAACGGATCGAGGTTCTCGAGGCGCGCGTCTCCGAGGCTCGTTACGGCGGTACCCCGGGCCGGGTGATCGTGCAGGAGGGCGGCGGCGCGGTGGTGACCGGGCCGCACGCGCATCGCGGCGGCAACCGCGGCCTGGTGATCACTCGTATTCGGCGCGCGGACGGTGTCGAGTGCAGCGGGGATGAGTTCTTCGTGCGCGCGGGCTACCTGAATTTGACGGCCGGCTGAATCGCAGGAGTGGGGCGAGCAATGGCAGACGATGCCAAGACCTTGCAGGAACGTCGTCGCGAACTGTTGCGCAGGCGAGTCGCTGAAAGCGGTTTGGCCGCAACCGAATCGGCCAAGGGTGCGCACATCCGCGCCGGAGAACGTTACCGCCTGTCGACCGGCCAGCGCCGGATGTGGTTTCTGCAGACCATGGACGCAGGCGACGTCACGCTCAACGTCTGTGTTTCCTATCTCCTGACCGGCGCCCTGGACGAGGCACGTTTACGGGCCGCTTTCAACGACGTCATCGCGCGGCACGCAATTTTGCGCACCACCTTTTGCCTGGACAGCGAAGGTGAGCCATATCAGGTCTTCTCCGATGACGTTGAGATGAGTTGGCGGACCCATGATTTGACTCAACTCGCTGATGAGGGAGTCGAGCGGCGAATCGAGGCCCTGGCGCGAGAAGAGTTCGGCCGACCATTCGACCTCACGAACGAGTCGCCGCTGCGGATCACCCTTATGCGCACCGGCGCTGACGAATTCGTGCTGCTTCTGGTTGTGCATCACATCTGTTGGGACGACGACTGCTGGGCTGTTTTCTTCGGCGACCTGAGCGCCGCCTACAGCGGCAGCAAGCTGAGCGCAGATCCGCCACAGTTCGTCGCGGTCGAGGTGCTCGGGGCCACGGCGGAACCCACTATTGCTGACGTCGGCTACTGGGCCGACACTTTGCGGCCATCACCCGAACCGCTGGAGCTGCCCGGTGCGGCCGCCCCGAATCCGTCCAGATGGGCCGAACGCCGAACTCGGGAGCTGCCGGCCGACCTGTTCGGGCGGGTCGAAGACTTCGCCCGAAGGCACTCCGCTTCACCGTTTATGGTGTTGCTGGCGGCCTTCGGTGTGCTGGTGCGTCGCTATACCGGCGCGGCGGATTTCCTGATCTCGGTGCCGGTGACCGAGCGTCGGTCGGCCGCCGCGGGCGCGATCGGGTACTTCGGCAACACCCTGCTGCTGCGCATCACCGTGCGACCGCAGGACACCTTCACCTCGTTCGTCGACGCGGTGCGCGAGACATGTCTTAACGGCTTCGCCCATCAGTGCGTCGGCATCGATCGAGTGGTACGCGAAGTAAACCCAGAACGCATGGGGCACGACGGCATGGACCAGCTTGTCCGACTGGGCTTCAGCATGCGCAAGAGCGCGAGTGGATTCGCGTTGGACGGCGTCACCGTGCGACAACTCGAACTGGGTGCGGTCACGGCCCACCTTCCGCTTGGCCTTGCGGTTGTGCTCGACCCCGACGGGGTGGTCGTCGAGTTCGAGTATCAGACACAGCTGGGTTCCGCACTCGTGGATCAGATGCTGGCCCACTACATTCGGCTGTTGGACAACGCGCTGGCCGAGCCCGGACGTCGCCTCACCAGTTTGGACATGCTCGGCAGCGGCGAGCGGGATGCCGTGCTCGCGCAGTCGCACGGCGAACTTGTCGCAACGCCCGCCACCACGATGGTAGCGATGCTCGAAGCGGCGGCATCGGACACAAGCGGAACCCCCGACGCGATCGCGCTGGTTTCCGACGACGCCGAGCTGACCTACGCCGAATTGCATCGTCGCGCAAATCGGCTGGCGCGCTGGCTTATCGGGCAGGGGTTCGGTGCCGACGACATCATCGGCCTGCGCATGACCACGTCGATCGAGTTCATTGTCGCGATGCTCGCCGTACTGAAAGCCGGCGCGGCTTATCTGCCGATAGACCCGGCCTATCCGGACGATCGCATCGAATACCTCGTTACGGACGCCCGTCCACAGACGGTTATCGGCCGCCACGAACTCGACGCCGCAGAAAGGGCCGCCGCGCAACTGCCGGACGCCGCGCTTACCGACGCCGACCGGCTATCTCCGTTGCTCCCGGAGCATCTGGCCTATGTCATCTACACTTCCGGCTCTACCGGTCAGCCCAAAGGCGTGGCGGTCTCGCATCACGCGATCGCCGAGCACGTCGATGGTTTCATCGCCGAATGGAGCATGACCGCCCAGGACCGGTTGCTGCAGTCGTCGTCGGTGAGCTTCGATGCGTCGCTGCTGGACATCTTCGTCACGTTGTCGCTGGGCGCGCGGCTGATTGTGCCCAAGCCGGACGCTTTCGCCGACATCGGCTATCTCGCCGATCTGATCAGCACCCACCGCGTCACCGTGCTGCACATGGTGCCCTCCATGTTGAGCACGCTGTTGCGGCTGCCGCAGGTCAGCCAATGGCGGGCGTTGCGTCACGTGCCGGTGGGCGGAGAAGCGCTTCCGGGTGAGGTGGCCGACACGTTCGCCCGCTATTTCGACGCGGAGTTACGCAATCACTACGGCCCGACCGAGGCCGTTGTCTGCGCGACACACATGCTGGTAGAGGGATCGCACGGCGCGCGCGTGGTGCCGATCGGTATGCCGAACCGCAACGTCTACGCCTACGTACTAGACGAGGAGTTGCAACCGGTGCCCGCGCAGGTGATCGGTGAGCTCTACCTCGGCGGTGTGCAGTTGGCGCGCGGGTATCTTCGACGTCTCGGCCTAACCGCACAGCGGTTCGTTGCCGACCCGTTCAGCCCCGGCATGCGGCTGTACCGATCGGGAGATCTGGTCCGCCGCACCATCTCTGGCGAACTGGAGTTCGTCGGACGGGTCGACGAGCAGGTCAAGATCCGTGGCTTCCGGATCGAACTTGGCGAAGTCGAGTCCGTGATCGCGACGCACCCGGCGGTCAGGCACTGCCTCGTCGTCACGGAAGACACCGAGGCGGGACCCATGCTCGCCGCATACCTGGTGCCCGTGGCCTTCGGGGAACCAGATCTCGACGAGATACGCGCACATGCCGCGTCCGTGCTGCCCGAATACATGGTGCCCAATGCATTTGCGGTGATCCCCGAGATCCCTCTGACCGTGAGCGGCAAGCTGGACAAGCGGGCCCTGCCCGTACCAACCCGCGTAGCGGTGCGCCGCTACCGTGAGCCGGCGACCGCCACCGAGCGCCGGATGTGCTCGATCTTCGCCCGGCTGTTCGGCTGGGAGCGAGTCGGCGCCGAGGACTCGTTCTTTGGGCTGGGTGGCCATTCACTGCTGGCGGCCCGCCTGGTGGCGCAGATCCGTGCCGAATTCTCGGCGGAGTGCAACGTCCGCGCCGTCTTCGATACCCCGACTCCGGCCGGTTTGGCACGACTGGTCGAGCGGTTCCGCGCCGAGGCGGACTCGGCAACGGGAACCGACATTGACGCCGGGTCACGGGCAGGGCGCCCGGAATTCGTCGCGGCAATTCGTCCCGAGCGGCCGCCGCTGTCCTACTCGCAGCTCGCCATGTGGTTCCAGTATCGGATGAGGGGCGCGAATCACGTCTTCAACATGGCGCTCGCGCTTCGATTCAGCGGTCCACTGGACGCGGGTGTACTCACCGAGGCGCTCAACGACGTGGTGGCGCGCCACGAGGCGCTGCGCACGAATTTCCCAGAACACGACGGCGTTCCGTATCAACACGTGCACCCGACACTGCGGGTCGAACTGGCAGTCGCCGAGATCGCCGCCGGCCAGGTGGATGAGACAGTAGCCGAGCTGCGTCGCTACGTGTTCACGCTGGAATCCGAGCCGCTCATCAGGCCCACCCTGTTGGCGCTCGGCTCCGATTCGCACGTGCTGCTCTTGCTCGTCCACCACATCGTCATCGATCACGCCTCACTCGGCATTGTTTTCGAGGACCTCATCACGGCGTACCGGGCGCGGTCAGCGGGGAACGCGCAGCAGTGGGCCACAGCGCCGCAGTTCGCGGATTACGCAGCGTGGCAGCGAAATACATTTGATGCCCCAGGGAAATGGGGGCACGCCGAGCTGGCGCACTGGCGCGACGCGTTGGCCGGATTGCCCGACGACAGCTCGGCGGTCCCCGACCACACGCGCCCGCCGGTTCTGGGGAGACGCGGGGAGGTAGTGAATTTCACGGTTTCCGCGGCGCGCCGGGCGGCCCTCACCGAGCTGGCCGAACAACATGGCACCACCGAGTTCACCGTTTATCAGGCTGTGCTCGCGGTCGTGTTGCATAAGCTCGGCGGCGGCACCGACATCGTAATTGGTAGCCCGGTCGCGTCCCGGATCGACTTGACCACCGCGAACATGGCGGGCCCGTGCGCCAACGTGGTCGTGCTGCGCACCGATCTATCCGGCGACCCAAGCCCGCGCACCACGGTCGCGCGAAGCCGCGACACGGTGCTGAATGCGCTGGCCCACCAGGAATTCCCGATCGAGCGGTTGGTCGAGGCGCTCAACCCGCCGCGCTCGCCGTCCCGGAATCATCCGCTGTTCCAGCACTCGATCCACTTCCGCGGAGAGGACTGGGCGCTGCTGCCACGTGACCTCACCGCGAATGGAGAAACCACGGTCTCTCCGCTGGCGGTGGACTTTGAGATCTCACTGCTGGACCTTAACGTGGCGGTGAACTTGACGCTGGACGGCGAACTCGACGTGCGGGTCGTCGCCAATGCCGATCTCTATGAACCGCGGACGGTCGGGCTCATCGCCGATGCCCTGAATGCTGCGTTCGACGCGTTCGCGACGGCACCGGACTGTGCGGTGTCCACGCTGGAATTGCTACCCGCGGCTGACCTGGAGGTGCTGCTGGCGCCGCCGACCCCGATCGACGCTGACCGGTCCAGGCCGGTCACTGGCGGTTCTGTGGAAACCGAACAGGCCTTGATCGCCTTGCTCGAGGGGTTGCTCGACATCACCGGCGTCGATCGCGAGGACAACTTCTTCGCCGTCGGCGGTGACAGCATCATTTCCGTTCAATTGGCGGCCCGGGCCACCGCGCAAGGACTGGCTTTGACCCCGGCGATGGTGTTCGAGCACATGACCATCGCCGCGCTGGCCGCGGCGGTCGACACAGCCGCCGTTTCGCCGGCGGCCGAGGCGGATTCGGGACCCGTGCAGCAAGCCGCCCCCATGAGTGCGTCGGGCTTGGACGCCGATGCGCTGGCGGAGCTCACGGCATCGTGGCTTAAGGAGTCCTGAGCAGTCGTGACCACAGCCCCGCCGCAGATCGAAGACGTCCTTGCCCTCAGCCCGCTGCAAGAAGGGCTGTTTGCGTTGTATCGGCTGGCCGAGGACGGCATCGACCTCTACACCATGCAGTTGAGGGTCGACATCGACGGACCGGTCGACGTCGGGCTGCTCCGCCGCAGCGCCGCCGCCATGCTGGACCGGCACCCGAATCTGCGCGCTGCGTTCTGGGATCGCGATATGCCGAAGCCGGTGCAGATCGTGCCCGTTCACGCCGAGCTTCCGTGGGTCGAACGTGGCGCAATATCAATGGAACTCGATTCGATCGCACGATCCGAACGACGTCGCCCGTTCGACCTGAGTCGGGGTCCGGCGTTGCGGGTCATTTTGCTCTCGGTGCCGGGTGAGACCAGGCGCCGGATGATCTTCACCGCCCACCACATTCTGATGGACGGCTGGGCGCTTGCCGTCTTCTTCACCGAGATGCTCGCCGTGTATCGAGCCGGGGGATCGCCCGACGGGCTACCGACACCGCGTCCCTATCGCGATTACATCGGTTGGCTCGCCCGGCAGGACAGAGCGGCGGCAACCGCCAAGTGGACCGACTATCTGCGCGGCGTTTCGGGACCGCTGATGGTGGCAAACGGCCCAGCAGTGGGCCCAGTCGCCGCGCGCGACGGCGTGCCGGAAAAGGCGGAGCTGCTGTTGTCTTCGGCCGATACGACACGTCTGCGCAACTGGGCGGGCCGCAACGGTCTTACGCTCAACACCGCAGTGCTTTTCGCGTGGGCTGTCCTGCTCAGCAGGCTCGCCGACCGCCGCGATGTCGTTTTCGGCACCGTCGTCTCCGGCCGTCCCGAGCAGCTGGCCGGGGTCGAGCGCATGGTCGGTCTGTTCATCAACAGCGTGCCGGTTGTGCACCGGGTGAGCGGCACGGCGTCGGTGGTCGAACAATGCAAACGGTTGCAACGTGAGTCGTCGACGATGCGCGACATCGGTTATCTCAGTCTGTCGGAAATCCAGCGCGCACATGGCCGCGGAACGTTGTTCGACAGTCTGTTCGTGTTCGAGAACGCACCGGTCGAAGCCGCCATCCGTACCGTGACCACACCCGATGGCGCCCAATTCCGTCCCGTCGAGATGGAAAGCCTGACGCACTACCCGCTGACCGTGGTCGCGCACATGAGTGATGACGCCCTGGTGGTGGTCGTCGAGGCGATTCGTGAGGCGTTGCCGCACCTTCCGTCCGCAGAGATCTGCGAGAGGTTGCTTGGCCTGCTGCTTCGACTCCCCGATATCGCCGACGAAACTCCCGACGCCCTGGGCGTTCTCACCGCCGCCGAGTGCGCCGAATTCTCGAACCTTGCGGCGCGCGCGACACTCGCTCCGCGGGGTACGGTGTGGGACCAGTTTGAGCGGCAGGTTCACGCCACACCGGAAGCCGACGCGCTCAGTGCCGGCAGCGGCGAACGCTATAGCTACGCCCGACTACACGCTGAAGCGAGTCGCTTGGCGGTCGAGCTGGCCGCCCACGGCGTCGGCCCGGAAACCGTTGTTGCGCTGGTGCTGCCGCGCTCCACGCGGTCCATCGTCGCCATCCTGGCCGTGCTCGCCGCCGGTGGAGCCTATCTGCCGGTCGATATCACGCTCCCGGCCGCTCGCATCGAATCCATCTTGAGGCAAGCCAATCCGGCCCTCTCCATCACCGTGGCCGGCCATTCGGAGCTCGTCGGAGCGGGCATTCCCACGTTGATCATCGACGATCCCGCCTTCGCCCAGCGCATTTCGCGGCTTCCCACCGTCGCGCCGACGGTCCGCCGACATCCGCAGCACTGTGCGTATGTCATCTTCACGTCGGGCTCGACGGGTGAACCCAAGGGTGTCATCGGCACCAACGCCGCGGTACTCGCTTATTTCGCCGACCACCGTGAGCGCGTCTATCGCGCGGCCGCGACGCGTCTGGGCCGCCCTATGCGCATCGCACACGCGTGGTCGTTGAGCTTTGACGCCTCGTGGCAGCCGATGGTCGGGCTGCTCGACGGTCATGCGATCCACCTGTTCGACACCGAGGAGATGCGCGACGCGGATCGGTTGGTGCAAGGCATGGCCACCCACCGGGTCGACATGATCGACACCTCGCCGTCGATGTTCGGACAGTTACGCGCCGCAGGGCTGTTAGAGCGCGAACTGTCGGTGCTGGCACTGGGCGGCGAGGCGATCGGTACCGCACTGTGGGAGGACTTGCGGGCGCTGCCGACGACCGCGGTCTACAACTGTTATGGGCCAACGGAGATGACGGTCGAGGCGGTGGTGGGTCGCGTCGGGGAGTACCCGGCGCCGACGATAGGCACGGCCAACGCCGGAACTTTCTGCTATGTCCTGGATTCGGCGTTGCGGGTGGTGCCCAACGGTGTGGTGGGCGAGCTCTATCTGTCCGGTGCGCAGCTGGCCCGCGGCTACGTCGGCCAGTCTGCGATGACCGCCGCTCGCTTCGTCGCGGACCCGTTCCGCCCGGGGCAACGCATGTACCGAACCGGTGATTTGGTGCGTCGCCTGCCGCACGGTGGCCACGCCTATCTGGGTCGTGGCGACACCCAGGTGAAGATCCGTGGCTACCGGGTCGAGATCGACGAGATCGAGGCCGCGCTGCGCGGCCAGCCCGGCGTACGCGATGCGGCTGTTTCGATGCTGCACCGTGCGGGCGCCGCCACCTTGGTGGGGTTTGTTGTGTGGCAAGAGGATATGGATGACGACCCGGGTGGACTGAGGACCGCGCTCACCGAACGCCTGCCATCGTATATGGTTCCGGCCCGCGTCGTGGCATTACCTCAGCTGCCGCTGAACGTCAACGGCAAGCTGGATGGTAAGGCCTTGGCTCGCCTGGCCGAGAACGCGTTCTCCACCGTCACCGGGGCGGTGTCGGCGTCCACCGCTACCGAACGATTGCTGTGCGAACTGTTCGAAGAACAGTTCAACGGGGTCTTGCCGCACCTCGACGACGACTTTTTCCTCTTCGGGTTGGACAGCATTGTGGCGATCTCGTTGGTGCACAAGGCGCGACGTCGCGGCCTCGCATTGAGTCCACGGATGGTGTTCGCCTCCCCGACGATCCGCCAACTCGCGGCCGCGATCGACGCGGCGAACGACTCGGAGGCCGTCGCAAGTGCGGGCTATGGCGAAGTGCTGCCGTTGCCGATGGTGTCCTGGCTAACCGAGCACGGCAATTATCGGCGCTTCACCCATACCGTCTTGCTGCGGCTGCCATCCGACATCGACCGCTCGTCGATCGAATCAGTGCTGCAGGTGCTGCTCGATGGACACGACACCTTGCGATCGATCCTGGTCGATACCGCGGCGGGTCCGCGCCTGGTTACCCGCGAACCTGGCGTAGTCCGTGCTGCCGACTTGCTCACCTGCGTGAAACTCCCGAAAGCCACCGATCGCGAACTGATCCCGGCCATTAGGCATTCCGCGCGCGGCGTGATGGACGAGATCGATCCTCACGCGGGTGCGATGGTGCGAGCCGTCTGGTTCTCCGGCGCCGGTCAGCCGGAGACGCTGCTGCTGCTCACCGCGCACCACCTGACGGTGGATGTGGTGTCCTGGCACATCATGCTGGGCGATATTGCCGAGGCCTGGCGCTGCATGAACGCCGGCGCAGCGCCGAAGATGCTGCCAGAGTTCACCTCGTACCGTCGATGGTGCGAGCTGATGTGGCAACGGGCCGCCGCCCCGGAGGTGCAGGCCCAGCGCGAATACTGGCTCGCGCAGGTCCGCGAACCCGACCCGGTGTTGGGTGCGCGCCCCCCGGACCCGACCCGCGATACCTGGTCCATGCTGCGAGTGACCCGTGTGACTACACCGGTTCAGACCACCGAGCGGCTGCTGGCCGCGGTCACGAAAGAACAGGGTGTGCGCGAATTCCTGCTGGCCGCAACGACGATCGCCGTTGCAAGTTGGCGGCGGGAGCGAGCACAGGATCCGGCGTCGGGCACTCTCGTAGCCCTGGAGGGTCATGGGCGTGGCGATGCCGTCCTGGGCACCGACACCACGAACACGGTCGGATGGTTTACCAATGCGTTCCCGATGCGGCTCGCGGTGGGTGCGGCGGCGGTCGATGTCGAGCGGGCGGAGCGCGATCCCGCGGCGGCCCGGGCCCTGGTCGACTCCGTGGTAACCCGCCTCGGTGAGATCCCAAATGACGGTCTGGATTTCGGCCTGCTTCATTATGTCGATCGCGTCCCGGAGTTACAAAAGGCCACCGAACCTCAGATTCAGTTCAGCTACCTGGGTCGATTGGACCTTGGTGGGGTTACCGATCAACCGTGGTCGCTACTCACCGGGCCCTATATCGGTGCTCTTCCGGATGATCCCGAGCCAGATCTGCCCCTCCGTTTCGCCCTGAATCTCAGCTCGTTCGTTGCGAATACGCCGGAGGGCACGCAGCTGATCGCCAACTGGCGCTGGAGTGACGCGCTATTCGCACCCTCCGATATCGACCGTCTAACGCAGTACTGGCAGCGCGGCGTAGCGGTGCTGGCAGCCGTTTTGGATCGAAACGCGGGCTAGAAATAGGCCCAGAATAGGCCCAGAAGCAAGCTTAGAAGGGACGGGAATGAAGCCGCTGCAGGATGTGGGCGACAGCGCGGGGTGGATCAGCAGGGACGAGATCAGGGCGACCGTAGCGGGCCAACTCGGCTGCCCCGCCGCGGATGTCGCGGACCACGACGATCTCATCCAGTTGGGTCTGAACTCGATCCGGATGATGGCGTTGGCCGGAGGCTGGCGCAAACGCGGGGCCGACATCACCTTTGCCCAACTCGCGGCCACTCCGACGGTTGATTCCTGGTACGGCCTGCTCGGCAACGCTGATGGGGCAGGGGCGGCGGAGCCACTAGTAGCCGAGCCCGTCGAACCGGCAGCCGACGAAGCGCCGTTCCCACTAGCCACCATGCAGCACGCCTACTGGGTGGGCCGCTCGGATGACCAAGAACTTGGCGGGGTCGCGGCCCACCTCTACGTCGAATTCGAAAGCGAAGCCATAGATCCCGGACGCCTGGAGCGTGCGGTGTCCGAGCTTATCGCGATGCATCCGATGCTTCGTACCAGATTCCTGCCGGACGGCACGCAGCAGACACTACGCAGCCCTGGCAGGCCGGTGTTCGCCGTGGTCGACCTCCGCGGGCAGAGTTCCACGAAGGTCGAATCCACCCTGATCGAATTGCGCGACCGTAAAACCCACCAGCGTCTTGGAATTGAAGATGGCCAGGTCATTGACGTCACGCTGACCCCGTACGACGAGAATCGCAGCCGGCTGCACCTTGACGCCGACATGCTGGCGGGCGACGCGATGAGCTACCGCGTGCTGGTGTCGGATCTGGCCGATTTGTACCTGGGTGCGACGCTACCGGCGCCGGGCTGCAGCTATCGGCGTTATCGCGCCGACCGTCAAGCAGATAACGCCGCGCATGACCGGGACCGGCAATGGTGGCGGCGGCGGCTGCCCGAGATGCCCGGTGCGCCCGAGCTTCCCACCGTCGGCGCGGGGGACCGCAGGACCGCGCAACGCACCGTTCGTTATGCCCACTGGTTGGCGCCCGAAGCCAGGCAGAGGCTGAGGGCCGGGGCTCACGCGCGCGGGATCACGCCGGCGATGGCGCTGGCGGCGGTTTTCGCCGACACCATCGGTGGTTGGTCGGCACGGGACAGTTTCCTGCTGAATGTGCCCTTGTTCCAACGTGAGCCGGTGCATCCGGACATCGACCGGGTGGTCGGGGATTTCACTTCGTCGATCATGCTCGAGGTGAACCTCAGCGACAACGTTTCGGTGACCGAGCGGGCCCGCGCAATCCAGCGCGGTATGTACGAAAGCGGTTCCCATGCGGCCTATTCCGGACTTGCAGTGCTGCGAGATCTGGGCAGGTACCGCGGTGAGCCGGTGCTCGCGCCGGTCGTATTCACCAGTGCCCTTGACCTCGGTGAGCTATTTCCTGACAAGGTGATCGAGACCTTTGGCGAGCCGGTGTGGATCGTCTCGCAGGGGCCGCAGGTGTTGCTGGACGCCCAGGTCACCGAGCTACGCGGGGGACTGCTCGTCAACTGGGACGTCCGCGAGTCCGCCTTCCCAGAGGGCCTGATCGATGCCATGTTCGCCAGGTTCACCGAGGCGGTCGATCGGCTCGCCGAGGGCGATGCGGGCTGGGACGCCGAGGCGGCGGTCCGGTTGCCGAGTGCTCAGGCGGCCGTACGTGCGGCGGTCAACGCGACCGATGGTCCGGTCAGCGGTCGCTGTCTGCATCAGGGCTTCTTCGAGCATGCCGCGGCGAACCCGGATGCGCCGGCCGTCGTGTGGGGCTTCGGAGACAAAGGAGCCGATACCGAGGGTGCGTGGACGTACGGGGAACTCGCCGGACGCGCGCTCGCCGTGGCAGGGGCGCTGCGCGCCCGCGGTGTGCGGCAGGGCGATGCGGTCGCCGTCCAGTTACCCAAGGGTCGGGATCAACTCCTGGCCGTCCTCGGAGTCCTTGCCGCCGGGGGAGCGTACGTGCCGATCGGATTTGACCAGCCGGATGGCCGGCGGGCCAGGATTCTCGAATCCGCTGACGTTGTCGCCGCGCTGACGATCGAAGGGGCGCACGTGGGCACCTCCATCCCGTGCCTGTCTATCGATGCGGCGCGCACGTATCCGGAGCCGTTGCCGGCGCCGGTCTTTCCCGATACCGGTGAGATCGCCTACGTGATATTCACGTCCGGTTCGACCGGCGTGCCCAAGGGGGTCGAAATAGCGCACGGCGCGGCGATGAACACCATCGATGCCCTGAATGAGTGGTTCGAAGTCGGCAGTAACGATCGAGTGCTCGCGCTGGCCGCGGTCGAGTTCGATTTGTCGGTTGCCGATGTGTTCGGCATGTTCGCGGCGGGTGGCTCACTGGTCGCGGTGGATTCCGAGCAGCGGGCGGCGGCCACCACATGGGTGGAATTGCTTCGCCACCATCGGGTTTCGCTCCTCAACTGCGTGCCGAGCTGGCTCGACATGATCTTGGAGCTCGGCGGCGACCGGCTGCGCGATTCGTTACGCGCCGTCACCGTCTGCGGTGACTGGGTGGGCGCCGATTTGGCTCGCAGGCTGGCCAAGCAGGTGCCTGGATGCCGGTTCGCGGGTCTTGGCGGCGCAACCGAGACAGGTGTCCACGGCACCGTTTGCGAGGTGATCGGCGAACCGCCGGCGCAGTGGGCGACCGTGCCGTACGGGATTCCGTTGCGCAACGTGCGGTGTCGGGTGGTTTCGCCGTCGGGCCGCGACTGCCCCGACTGGGTTCGTGGCGAACTCTGGTTCAGTGGCCCGAATCTCGCCGCGGGTTACCGCAATGACCCCGAACGCACCGCGGAGCGTTTCGTCGAGCACGCCGGAATTCGCTGGTACAGGACCGGTGACCTGGCCAGATACTGGCCCGACGGCACGATCGAGTTCCTGGGCCGCGCTGACCATCAGGTGCAGATTCGCGGATACCGGGTCGAACTGGGCGAGGTGGAGAGCGCGCTTCGCACGGTGCCGGGGGTACGCCACGCCGTCGCGGCCGTCGTCGGTAGCAGCGCACCAAAGCTGGTTGCCGCCATCGCAGGCGATCCGGGTGAGGTCGGCGACATCACGGCGGCGGTCGCGGACCTGTTGCCGAGTTACATGATTCCCACTCGCAGCGTGTTTCTCGAACGGATGCCGTTGACCTCCAACGGCAAACTGGACCGGCGCGCCGTGGTCGCGCTGCTGGAACCGGAAGCCGCAGAAGCTGCAAACGCACAAGACAGCGGCCCGCGCGACGACGTGGAGGCGGCACTCGCCGTGATCTTCACCGAGGTGCTGGGCAGAACAGACCAAGCTTCGGTTGGCGTGCAGGCCGATTTCTTTGCGCTGGGCGGCGATTCGGTGTTGGCCACCAGCGTCATCGCGCGCATCCGTGACTGGCTGGACGTCGATCACGCGATGGTCGCGGACCTCTTTGCCGCGCGGACCGTTGCCGGTTTGGCCGAGCGGCTGCAACAGCGCGAAGCGCAGCGTGGCACGCCAGAACGACTGGCCGTGATCGCCCGCCACTACCTCGATGTCGCAACATTGACCGATGAGGAGGTGCTCGCCGAGGGTTAGTTCAGCCGGCGCATTGATCGCGTAGTGGTTATAACGTGACCGGCCTGAGACACGAAGCATCCGTCACCAAGTGCACAATTGCACCATCAGGGAGCGCGTGGACCGCAGTTTTTGTGACAGCCCGTCACAGTCCACGCGAATCGGAGGGGGAACACCTGAAATGAGATTGACCGTGAAATCCGTCGCCACGAGCGTGGCGGCTCTGGGCGCCATTGGAGCAACGGCCGCCGGCGTGACGTCCATCGCATCCGCTGCGGCCGCCGGCCCGGCTGATGTGCGGCTGGCTGGGGTCGGCGCGCCTTATGGACCAGCGTTGCCGCAGGACCCAGTGCTCCCGGGGCAAACCCTGCCGACCCCGGACCAGTTGTCCAGCCTGTGTAATCAAGCCACCGATCCCGGCGTGTCGTACACGACCAAGACCGATCTGGTGGAGAACGGCATCAGCCCCGACGAGGGCCATCTCGCCGACCATGACCTCAGAAAGGCGTACCGGGACGGGAAGTTTCCGGAGAACTTCGCGGTGACGAATATCCAGCCGGCCGGTCCCAATGCGGCCCAGGCCGATGTGACCATCTCTGGCCCGAAGTTCGCCGGGCCGGTCACGAAGCACCTTGCGTTCATCAACCAAGACGGCAACTGGATACTGCAACACGACTCCGCGATCGCGCTGATACAGGCGGCGACGGGCTAGCCGGTTACCGCACTCAGGTCGATCCGCGCGATGCGTGCCGGGTCGGCCAGCACGTCGATCGCTGCGACGCGCCCGTTGCGCACCACGAATGCCATGATCGCCGTTGCCCGCCCGTCGACGAAAACGACCGCGCCGGCGGCGCCGTTGATGGTGGCGGCACGCACCTCGCGCTCCGGCGCCGCGTAACTGCGCGCCAGCCTGGCCACCGAGGACGCACCCTCGGCGCGGAACGCGGCGGCGGCCGGGCCGAAGTCGCCGCGCAAAACCACGTCGGGATGCAACACCGACACCAGCCGGTCCAAGTCGCCGGTGCGCCCCGCCGCAAAGAAGGCGTCGACGGCCTCGCGTTGTGCGGCCATGTCGCCGTCGGGAGCCGGATCGGCCCGCTCGATACGCCGGCGCGCCCGGCTGGCCAGCTTGCGGGTCGCCTCGGGCGTCCGGTCGACGATGGGGGCGATCTGCTCGAACGGGACGGCGAACACGTCGTGCAGCACGAACGCCAGCCGCTCCGCCGGCGACAACGTATCCAGCACCACGAACAGCGCCAGCCCCACGGCGTCGGCCAGCATCGCCCGGTGTTCGGGATCGAACTCCCCTTCCGGGTCCACGATCGGATCCGGCAGGTGCGCGACCGGTTCCTCGCGGCCGCGGGCATGGCGGTCGCGCAATGTGTTCAGGCAGATGCGGGCCACCACGGTGGTCAGCCAGGCGTCGAGGTTGCCGATAGCGGTCCCGGAGGCTGATTGCGTGCGGCTCAGCCGCAGCCATGCTTCCTGCACGGCGTCCTGGGCGTCATCGACCGAGCCCAGCATGCGGTAAGCGATGGCGCCCAGCTGTGGCCGGGCCGCCTCGAAACGCGCCGTCAGTGACGCTTGCGGCGCGGTCACGTGCGGCCGGTCTCCGGCAGCGCGCATACCCGGTTGCCGGAAAAGCCGGACGACCCGATGTCGAGTGCGACGTTGAACCGGGCGCGGAGATTGCCCAGCGTGATGATGTGGGTGAGCCCGACCAGTTGGGGGGTGTCGAAGTGGGCGCGCAGCGCGTCGAAAAGCTCGTCGCTCACCTCGACCGGGGTGCGGCTGATCGCGGTGGCGTACTCCAGGATCAGCTTGTCGACGTCGGAGAAGCACGCGGCGTTCCGGTAATCGGCCTTGTAATTGGAGAGGGCAAGCAGCTCTTCGTCCGTGATTCCCCACTGGCGCGCGATCTGCGAACCGAGGTCGATGCAGTACTCGCAGCGCACCGTGGTCGCCGACTTCAGTTCGGCCAGCGCGCGGTGGCGGGGGCTGAGGATATCCAGTTTCGATTCGGCCTGCTCCAGCCTGCCGTAGGCGTTGAGCAATCGGGGGATGTGTGCATACATCCGCAGCGGTTCGAGCATCCCTGCTGTTTCCAGGCCGGTCATCTGGGCCAGCTTGCGCTTGGTGAAGAAGAAGGCGATTTTGGCGCCCAGGCCGGCATCGCGGTCGGAGACTCCTTTGAGCCGAGACATGGCAGTCCTCCTCGAACGTGGTCGTCATTACGTCGACACCTGGCGACGTAGAAACGTGACCGCGCGCCAGAGCCCCCAGAACTAGGTCTGCTGGCTCAGCGGAATGTCCATGTCGAACACCCGGGCGTGCAGCACGGTGCGATTCCGCAGCGCGGCGCGCACCGCGCGGTGCAGGCCGTCCTCGAGATAGGTGTTGCCCTTCCATCGCACCGCGTGCGGGAAAAGGTCGCCGTAGAAGGTGGAGTCCTCCGAGAGTAGGCGATCCAGCGCGAGCACCGTCGTCGTGGTGACCAATTCGTCGAGCCGGATCTGCTGCGGCGGTATCTGTGACCAGTCCTTGTAGGACAGCCCGTGGTCGGGATACGGCTTGCCGTCGCGCACACCCTTGAAGATCATCGGCTGATCTTTTCTGGCACCTCGCCCCGGCTCCACGGACACATGCTGGACACGCTAGTCCCGAACTTGCCGGTCGGCTGCCGCCAGTGGGCCGCTGGTGGCAGGTGGTCCTCCTTGAGACCGTAAAATGGACGCAATCAAGGAGGTGGGGAGCCGATGGGTAGTGCCGACGAACGTCGCTTCGAGGTTCTGCGCGCCATCGTCGCCGACTTCGTCGCCTCCCAGGAACCGATCGGTTCCAAGTCCCTGGTGGAGCGTCACAACCTGGGCGTGTCGTCCGCCACGGTCCGCAACGATATGGCGGTGCTGGAGGCCGAGGGCTACATCGCCCAGCCGCACACCAGCTCTGGAAGGGTGCCCACCGAAAAGGGTTACCGCGAGTTCGTCGACCGACTCGACGACGTCAAGCCGCTGTCGTCGGCCGAGCGGCGCGCGATCCAGAGCTTCCTGGAGTCAGGTGTCGACCTTGACGACGTGCTGCGGCGTGCGGTACGGCTGCTGGCACAGCTGACGCGGCAGGTAGCCGTCGTTCAGTACCCGACGTTGTCGACGTCGTCCGTCCGCCATCTGGAAGTGGTCGCGCTGACGCCGGCCCGGCTGTTGATGGTCGTCATCACCGACTCGGGCCGGGTGGACCAGCGCATCGTCGAACTCGGCGACGTCATCGACGACCACCAGCTTTCCCAATTGCGGGAGATGCTCGGCCAGGCGCTGGTGGGCAAGAGGCTGTCCGTGGCGTCGACCGCGGTCGCCGACCTGGCCGGAGATATCGGCGGGCGTAGCGGGCTGTCCAACAACCTGAGTAACGCCGTCGGCCGCTCGGCGACGGTGTTGCTGGAGTCGCTGTTAGAACACACCGAGGAACGCTTGCTGCTGGGCGGCACCGCCAACCTGACCCGCAACGCCGCGGATTTCGGGGGTTCGCTGCGGTCCATCCTGGAGGCCCTCGAGGAGCAGGTCGTGGTGTTGCGGTTGCTGGCGGCCCAGCAGGAAGCCGGCAAGGTGACCGTGCGGATCGGTCACGAGACGGCCGCCGAGCAGATGGCGGGCACCTCGATGGTGTCCACCGCCTACGGCACCTCGGATACCGTGTACGGCGGTATGGGTGTGCTGGGGCCCACTCGGATGGACTATCCGGGAACTATCGCCAGCGTCGCTGCGGTTGCTCTTTATATCGGCGAAGTTCTGGGTGCTCGATGAGCGCGCACCCGTTGCGGAGTTTGTGGACGGCCGCGTAAACGGCGGCTTAAGACCCCCCATAGGAGAGTCAGGCGTGGCACGCGACTATTACGGGCTGCTCGGCGTGAGCAGAAACGCCAGCGATGCGGACATCAAACGCGCGTACCGCAAGCTGGCGCGCGAGTTGCATCCCGACATCAATCCCGATGAGGCCGCGCAGGCGAAATTCAAGGAAATCAGCGTTGCCTACGAGGTGCTGAGCGATCCGGAGAAACGCCGGATCGTCGATTTGGGCGGGGATCCCATGGAAAACGCCGCCGCAGGGGCTGGCGGCTTCGGTGGTTTCGGTGGTTTGGGCGATGTGTTCGAGGCCTTCTTCGGCGGCGGCTTCAGCGCAGGTGCGACCTCCCGCGGTCCCATCGGCAGGGTTCGGCCGGGTTCGGACTCGCTGCTGCGGATGCGGCTGGATCTCGAAGAGTGCGCAACCGGGGTGACCAAGCAGGTCACCGTCGACACCGCGGTGTTGTGCGACCGGTGCCAGGGCAAAGGCACCAACGGCGATTCCGTGCCGGTCCCCTGCGACACCTGCGGTGGTCGCGGGGAGGTGCAGACCGTGCAGCGTTCGCTGCTGGGCCAGATGATGACGTCGCGGCCGTGTCCCACCTGCCGCGGTGTCGGAGTGGTCATCCCCGACCCGTGCCACCAATGCGTGGGCGACGGTCGGGTGCGCGCGCGACGGGAGATCAGCGTCAAGATTCCCGCCGGCGTCGGCGACGGCATGCGAGTCCGGCTCGCCGCACAGGGTGAGGTCGGGCCGGGCGGAGGGCCGGCCGGTGACCTGTATGTCGAGGTTCATGAGCAGGCACATGACATTTTCGTCCGCGAGGGTGACGACCTGCACTGCACCGTTTCGGTGCCGATGGCCGACGCGGCGTTAGGCGCAACGGTCACCGTTGACGCCATCCTGGACGGCACCAGCGAGATCACCATTCCGCCTGGCACGCAGCCGGGTTCGGTCATCACGCTGCGTGGCCACGGGATGCCGCACCTGCGGTCGAGCGTTCGGGGCAATCTGCATGTCCATGTCGAGGTGGTGGTGCCGACCCGGCTGGACCACCGCGACGCCGAACTGCTGCGCGAGTTGAAGACTCGACGCAGCCGCGATGTGGTCGAGGTCCGCTCGACGCACGGCGGTGGCGGGCTGTTCAGCCGGCTCCGTGAGACATTCACCGGGCGCTAGTCGGGAGTTCCTAGGGGCCGCGCTCATGGTGGCAACGCTGTTCTACGTTGACGCATTACCGGAAACCGGCGCGCTGGCCGTCGTCGACGGCGACGAAGGCTTTCACGCCGCCACCGTGCGCCGGATCCGTCCTGGCGAGGAATTAATGCTCGGCGACGGCGCCGGCGGTCTGGCCCACTGCCAGGTCGAGCAGGCGGGGCGCGACGGACTGCGCGCGCGGGTGCTGGAACGCTGGAACGTCGCGCCTTGTCGCCCGCCGGTGACGGTGGTGCAGGCGCTGCCCAAGTCCGAGCGCGCGGAATTGGCGATCGAATTGGCCACCGAGGCCGGCGCCGACGCATTCGTGGCATGGCAGGCGGCCCGCTGCGTGGCCAGCTGGGAGGGCGCCCGGGTGGACAAGGGTCTGCGCCGGTGGCGTGCCGTTGTGCGTTCGGCGGCCCGGCAATCCTGCCGGGCCCACATACCGCCGGTCGACGGGGTGCTGTCCACTGCGGCCCTGACCCAGCGGATTCGCGACGAAGTGTCGGCCGGATCGGCGGTGCTGGCCTTGCACGAGTCGGCGACCGAGCGGCTCGCGGATATTGATGTGGCTCAAGCCGCTTCGGTGTTCCTCGTGGTCGGTCCGGAAGGCGGTATCGCGCCGGAAGAGATCGCTGCGTTGACCGACGCGGGCGCAGCGGCGGTCCGGCTCGGTCCGCAGGTGTTGCGGACGTCGACGGCTGCCGCCGTGGCATTGGGCGCGCTGGGCGTGCTCACCCCGCGATGGGATGCGGCCATCGAGAGTTACGGCGCCGACAGACGTGCCGCAAACCAACCATTGGGACACCGTCCTGACCAGCGTTAGACTGGCGATCTGGGATTTCACCGCATCAAACTTCAGGTCGAACTTCAAAAGGCAGGCATCGAAAACCACGTGACGCCCCGCGAAACAACCGCTGCTGACCCGTCGTCGGCCCCTGCTCAGGTTCGCAGCAGCATCGATGTTCCGCCCGATCTCATCGTGGGCCTGCTGGGTTCGGCAGACGAGAACCTGCGCGCCCTGGAACGCATCCTGAACCCCGACCTGCATGTGCGTGGCAACACGATCACCCTCTCCGGTGAGCCGGCCGACGTCGCGCTCGCCGAGCGGTTGATCTCCGAGCTGATAGCCATCGTGGCCAGCGGCCAGCCGTTGACACCGGAGGTGGTGCGCCACAGCGTCGCCATGTTGGTGGGCACCGGCAACGAGTCCCCGGCCGAAGTGCTCACCCTGGACATCTTGTCGCGCCGCGGCAACACGATCCGGCCCAAGACGCTGAACCAGAAGCGCTACGTCGACGCCATCGACGCCAACACCATCGTTTTCGGGGTCGGGCCTGCCGGCACCGGAAAAACGTATCTGGCCATGGCCAAGGCCGTCCACGCGCTGCAGGCCAAGCAGGTGAGCCGGATCATTTTGACCCGTCCGGCGGTGGAAGCCGGTGAGCGCCTTGGCTTTCTGCCGGGCACGCTGAGCGAGAAGATCGACCCCTACCTGCGGCCGTTGTATGACGCGCTGTACGACATGATGGACCCCGAGCTGATCCCGAAGCTGATGTCCGCCGGAGTCATCGAGGTGGCGCCGCTGGCATACATGCGGGGTAGAACGCTTAACTCCGCCTTCATCGTCCTCGACGAGGCGCAGAACACCACCGCCGAGCAGATGAAGATGTTCCTGACCCGACTCGGTTTCGGGTCGAAGGTCGTCGTCACCGGGGATATGACTCAGATCGACCTTCCCGGCGGCGCCCGATCCGGCCTGCGGTCGGCGGTCGACATCCTCGACAGCGTCGACGACATCTACATCGCGGAGCTGACCAGCGTCGATGTGGTGCGCCACCGGCTTGTCTCGGAGATCGTCGACGCCTACGCCAGATACGAGGAGCCCGGCTCCGGGATGAACCGGGCGGCCAGGCGGGCTTCGGGAGCCCGCAGTCGCCGATGATGCGCGCGGTGAGCAGTCTGATGGGCATCCTATGAGCATTGAAGTATCCAACGAGTCGGGCATCGAGGTCGCCGAAGAGGAACTCGTCAGCGTCGCGCGGTTTGTCATCGCCAGTATGGACGTCAACCCGAGCGCCGAGCTGTCGATGGTGCTGTTGGACACCACGGCGATGGCCGACCTGCACATGCGCTGGATGGATCTGCCCGGGCCGACCGACGTGATGAGCTTTCCGATGGACGAACTCCAGCCCGGTGGCCGCCCTGACGCCCCCGAGCCGGGGCCGTCGATGCTGGGCGACATCGTGCTGTGCCCGGAATTCGCCGCCCAGCAGGCGGCCGCGGCGGGCCACAGTCTCGGACATGAGTTGGCTCTGCTGACGATTCACGGGGTGCTTCATCTCCTCGGCTACGACCACGGCGAGCCGGACGAGGAAAGAGAGATGTTCGCCCTTCAGGACCGGTTACTCGAAGAGTGGGTCGCCGAACAGGTCGAGGTCTACCAGCAGGATCGCCAGGAAGAACGGGACCGCCGGTTGCTTGATAAGTCAAGGTATTTCGACAATTAAGCAAGCCGCACGTGCGCTGTGGTGGCGCTCATCGCGGCCGACAACCGGCTTAAGACCGTGGTTGCTCCCATCGCAGCGGCACACTGCTCGGCACGATCGCGCCGCCATGTCTGAAGGTGAAGCTTGGGGTGAAGCCACGTTCTAATTCGAAGTCCGGTATGACGCGCAGCCATTCGGCCACGACCACGTTCAGTTCCATGCGGGCCAGGGTCTTGCCCAGGCAGCGATGGATGCCGCCGCCAAAGCTCCTGTGTTGCTTGGGACGGATCTTTCCGTCTTCGCTCACGGTCACCGATGACTCTGCGCTGTCGCCAAGGTTGGCCGACGCCAGGCACAAGCGCACCGGTGAGCCCGCCGGTATCGTGACGTCGGCGATGGTCACATCTCGTGTGGTGAAGCGTCCGATGAACGGAAGCGGCGTCTCAAGTCGCACGACTTCCTCAGCGAACACTCTGATCTTGTCGGGGTTGTCGCGAAGCAGGGAACGAAGCCGGGGACTGCGGGCCAAGTGCAGTAGCGCGGATCCGATGGCTGCCTGCATGCCATCCTGAGCAAAACAAAGAAGGGCATAAAACCCGATCACTTCGTCTTGGGTGAGCGGGTCGTCGCCGGTGAGCAGCTGGGCCGCAAGAGCCGGCGGCTCATCCCCTTCGATCGCCTCGACAAGATAGTTGAGTAGTTCAGATGCCTCCGCCGACCCGGGCATATTCCAGTCAACGGCGTCCGCCCAAGAGACCAGCTTGTCTCGATCGTCCAACGGAAGCCCGCATAGAGTCGCCAACGCCGCGAACGGGAACGGGTCGGCGATGTCGCTGATAGCCTCACATGCACCGTTGGCCGCGACAGTGCCGATGAGCGCTGATGCCTGCTCCCGCAACGCGGAAACAAGCCCATCCACCGCCTGGGGGCTGAAGTAGGGTTTCAGAATTCGGCGGAAGCGCGTGTGGTCAGGCGGATCGTATGCGATAGGGAGTGGAATCGGCACTGATTTCACCCTGCCCCGGGATGGCGTGAGCTGCTTCCTGCGTGAGACGAATGTGTCGTAGTCGCGCAGCGCTGCGCGCACGTCTTCGCGGCGGGTCACGACGTAGTAACCGCTTAGTTCGCGGAACACAGCACCGTCCCGCAGCGCGCGAAAATAGTCCCTCGGGTCCTTTGCCAGGAGGGACCTACTGTCGTCGATGAACGGGGGCGGCGGGGGGGCGGAGCGGCTCACCTAAGCCACCAACGCGCGGCCGCACTTGATTGCGCTCATGGCCCGATCGTAGAGCAGGATTTCCCTTTTTCAGACAGTTGATTTCCGACCGCGGCACGCCCGGCTCGGGGCGATCACCGCCGACGCCGGCCTGCGGCTGTCGCGGGGATCTGGACCCCTCGCCGCCTGCGGCCGGCTCTCAAGCGATATCGTCGATCTTGGCTGTGAAACCGCAGATAAACCCCACGGGGGAGTCAGTGACCAAGGCAAGGTTTTCGACAATTGACCGGCCTGTCTGAGCTGCTCGGCGCGATCGCCTTGATCGCTCTGGGCGGGCTTTTTGCGGCGATCGACGCCGCGGTCAGCACGGTGTCGCTGGCCCGGGTTCAGGAACTCGTTCGAGACGAGCGGCCCGGCGCGGTGTCCCTGTTGAAGGTGATGACCGAGCGGCCCCGCTACATCAACCTGATGGTGCTGTTGCGCATCATCTGTGAGATCACTGCGACTGTGCTGCTGGTGGTGCTCCTCTACGACAACTTGGGCCTGAACTGGGCGTTGTTCGGCGCCGCGACCATCATGGTGGTGACCAGCTTCGTGGTCATCGGTGTGGGCCCACGCACCCTCGGCCGCCAGCACGCGTATTCCATCGCGCTGACGACGGCCCTTCCGCTGCGGGTGATCTCGTGGTTGTTGATGCCGGTCAGCCGATTGCTGGTGGTCCTGGGTAACGCCCTGACACCGGGCCGGGGCTTACGGAACGGGCCGTTCGCGTCCGAGATCGAACTGCGCGAAGTCGTCGACTTGGCCCAGCAGCGCGGCGTGGTCGCCGCCGACGAACGGCGGATGATCGAGTCGGTCTTCGAACTCGGTGATACCCCGGCCCGCGAGGTGATGGTGCCACGCACCGAGATGATCTGGATCGAAAGTGACAAGTTCGCCAGTCAAGCGACAAATCTGGCCGTGCGCAGCGGGCATTCCCGCATTCCGGTGATCGGCGAAAACGTCGACGACATCGTCGGGGTTGTGTACCTGAAAGATCTTGTGCAGCAGACGTTCTTGTCGCCGAACGGCGGCCGGGACACCAAGGTGTCGCAGGTGATGCGCCCAGCGGTGTTCGTGCCGGACTCCAAGCCCTTGGACGCGCTGCTGCGCGAGATGCAGCGCGACCGCAACCACATGGCTCTGCTCGTCGACGAGTATGGCGCGATAGCCGGGCTGGTCAGCATCGAAGACGTGCTGGAAGAAATCGTCGGCGAGATCGCCGACGAGTACGACGAGGCGGAGACGGCACCGATAGAAGAATTGGGCGACAAACGATTTCGAGTTTCGGCGCGGCTGCCGATCGAAGACGTCGGCGAACTGTACGACGTGGAGTTCGACGACGATCTCGACGTCGATACCGTTGGCGGCCTGCTGGCCCTGGAATTGGGCCGGGTTCCGTTGCCGGGCGCCGAGGTGGTGTCGCACGGCTTGCGGCTGTGCGCCGAGGGCGGCCCCGATCATCGGGGCCGGTTACGGATCAACACCGTTCTGCTGAGCCCGGCCGAATCCGACGGTTCCGATGGGTCCAATGGGGGGGAGGCCGAGGCCGATGACTGAGCAGCTGGATGCCGAGGACGCCAAGCTGGTGGTGCTGGCGCGAGCCGCGATGGCCCGCGCCGAAGCCGGCAGTGGCGCCGCGGTCCGAGATGTCGACGGCCGCACGTATGCCGCTGCGCCAGTGGACTTGTCGACGCTGAAATTGACCGGCCTGCAGGCGGCGGTGGCCGCGGCCGCATCCAGTGGCGCGACCGGGTTGGAGGCCGCCGTTGTGGTGGCCGCATCCGCCGACGATCCCGGGATCGCGGCGGTTCGTGAGCTGTCGCCGACGGCCATGATCATCGTCACCGACCTGGCCGGTACCCCGTTATGACGCCGAGCGTGTACTCACGGCGCAAAATGACGCGAAAAATCGCACTGTGTGCACGCTCGGCGAGGAATCCGGCGTGACCGAATTTCGTTCGGGCTTCGTGTGTTTGGTCGGCCGGCCGAACACCGGCAAGTCGACGCTGACCAACGCGCTGGTCGGGACCAAGGTGGCGATCACCTCGCCGCGACCGCAGACCACCCGGCACACCATCCGCGGGATCGTGCACCGGGAGAACTTCCAGATCATCCTGGTCGATACCCCCGGCCTGCACCGGCCGCGCACCCTGCTGGGCAAGCGGCTCAACGACTTGGTCCGCGACACCTACGCCGAAGTCGACGTGATCGGGCTGTGCATCGCGGCCGATGAGGCGATCGGCCCGGGTGACCGGTGGATCGTCGACCAGATTCGCGCGGTCGCCCCGAAGACCACACTTATCGCCATCGTCACCAAGATCGACAAGGTGCCCAAGGACCGGGTGGCCGCGCAGTTGGTCGCGGTCAGCGAGCTGGTCGCCGATTCGGCCGAAATCGTTCCGGTGTCGGCGGTAACCGGTCAGCAGGTCGACGTGCTGACCGAGATATTCGCCGCGGCGTTGCCGCCCGGCCCGGCGTACTACCCCGACGGTGAGCTGACCGACGAACCGGAGGAGATCCTGATGGCCGAGCTCATCCGCGAGGCTGCATTGGAGGGAGTGCGCGACGAGCTGCCGCATTCGTTGGCGGTGGTGATCGACGAGGTCAACCCGCGCGAGGGGCGCGACGACCTGATCGACGTGCATGCGGTGCTCTACGTCGAGCGGGACAGCCAGAAGGGCATCGTCATCGGCAAGGGTGGCTCCCGGTTGCGGGAAGTGGGTACCGCCGCGCGCGGCCAGATCGAGAAGCTGCTCGGCACCAAGATTTATCTCGACTTGCGCGTCAAGGTCGCCAAGAACTGGCAGAGCGACCCTAAACAGCTTGGCCGACTGGGTTTTTAGCGTTACCTTCTCGGTGGCTGCGTGCCAGGGTCCGTACCCGTGTTCCACCACACCGTTGGCTGCTTGGTCGACCAGCCGCAGACCGCCTCTAGCTCCGCGGCCAGCGAGATCAGCATGCCCTCGCTGTTTGCCGGCCCCATCAGTTGCACGCCGATAGGCAGACCTTCCGCGGTGAACCCGGCCGGCACGTTGATCGACGGCCAGCCCAGCACGTTCCACGGCCAGGTCACTGGGCACGCGGCGATCATGGCCCGATCGGTGCCGAAGCCACCCAACCGGTCGAAGGAGCGCGCCAACGGCGGGGGTTGCGCGGTGGTCGGTGCCAGCACCACGTCGACGATGTCGAAGACCGAACCCACCCGCCGCTGGGCGGCGGCCTCGTGGATGCGCGCGTTGCGCAGAACCGCCTGTCCCAGCACATGGCCTAGGTGCAGATTCGACAAGGTGCGGGGGTCCAGGTTGACGCCGTCGCCCAGCCGCTCCTCCCAGTCGCGCAGCCCCGCGGTGGACCGGGCGAGAAAGTCCCACGACAACCGCAGACCGTAGTCGGGGTTGCCGGGAACCACGGTGTGGCCGAGCAATTCTAGTTGCCTGCCCACGGCCCGCGTCGCGGCGAGGATCTCGGGGTGCAGTTTGGCCCGAAAACCGGTGTAGGGGAAGCGGGTTGACAGCGCGACGTTCAGCGGACCGGGCGCGATTCCGACATAGTCGGATGCCTTGATCGCGGGTGGTTTGTGCCGGTCGCCCTCAACGTTGCCGGACGCGGCGTCGAGCACCAGAGCCGCGTCGGCCACCGTGCGTGCCAGCACGCCGTTGACCGCGATGCCGTTGAACGCCTCCGGCAACGGCCAGGTGGAGATGCGGCCGCGCTGCGGCTTGATGCCCACCAGGTGGGTCCAGGCGGCCGGGACGCGGATGCTACCCGCGCCGTCGGAGCCGATGGCGGCGGTGACCAGGCCCGCGGCCACCGCGGCCGCGCTGCCGCCCGACGATCCGCCCGGCGTGTGCCGGCGCGACCAGGGATTGCGGGTGTGTCCGAATGCCGGTCCGCTAGTGAACGGCCACTGGCCCAGTTCGCAGGTGTTCGTCTTGCCGACGATCACCGCGCCGGCGGCCTTCAGACGGCGAACCACCTCGGCATCGTGGGTGGCGGGTCGGACGTACCCCTCGGCGCCGAAGGCGGTCGGCACTCCTGCAACGTCGACGTCGTCTTTGACCGCGATCGGGATGCCCAGCAAAGGGGCCGTGTCCCCGTTGGCCCGTCGCCGATCGGCCTTCGCCGCGTCGGCGAGCGCGGATTCGGTGAGCACCACCCGGAAGGCGTTCAACGTGGACTGGCTGGTATGGATGGCGTGCAGGGAACGACGCACCAGCGTGTCGGCGGTCACCGCGCGGCTGGCCAGCTGATAGAGCAGGTCAGTCAGCGTTGGCAGGCGCTGGCTGCCGGACCCGGAAGTGGACCCGAAACCGGACCCGGAAGCGCCAACCACGGGGTACGAGACTATCGGCGCGGATACCCGCGATGTCGCTGCGGGGTGCAAAACTATTGTGATGCGGCTATATCGAGACCGGGCTGTTGTGTTGCGCCAGCACAAGCTCGGCGAAGCCGACCGGATCGTGACCCTGTTGACCCGTGACCACGGGCTGGTTCGCGCGGTGGCCAAAGGTGTGCGCCGCACTCGCAGCAAATTCGGCGCGCGGCTGGAGCCGTTCGCTCATATCGACGCGCAACTGCATCCCGGCCGCAATCTCGACATCGTCACTCAGGTCGTTTCCATCGACGCGTTCGCCACCGACATCGTCAGCGACTACGGCCGGTACACCTGCGGGTGCGCGATGCTGGAAACCGCCGAACGCCTCGCCGGTGAGGAGCGGGCACCCGCCCCGGCTCTGCACCGGCTCACGGTAAGTGCGCTGCGGGCGGTGGCCGACGGACGCCGCCCCCGCGACCTGCTGTTGGACGCCTATCTGCTGCGTGCCATGGGCATCGCCGGCTGGGCGCCGGCGCTGGCCGAGTGCGCCCGCTGCGCCACCCCTGGCCCACACCGGGCGTTTCACGTCGCAGCCGGAGGCAGCGTCTGCACACATTGCCGCCCGGCCGGTTCGACCACACCGCCGCCGGGTGTGCTGGATCTGATGTGCGCGCTGCACGACGGCGATTGGGAGGCCGCCGAGGCGGCGCCGCAATCGCACCGCAGCTATGTCAGCGGATTGGTGGCCGCGCACCTGCAATGGCATCTGGAACGGCAGCTCAAAACGTTGCCGCTGGTGGAGCGAACGTATCAGGCCGATCGCACTATCGCCGAACGGCGCGCAGCGCTGATCGGGCAGGATGAGGCCTGTGGCTAAGATCGCGCGCAAGCTGAGGTCCACCGACTTCCCACAGCTGCCTGCGGCGCCCGACAACTATCCGACCTTTCCCGACAAGTCGACATGGCCGGTTGTCTTCCCGGAGCTACCCCCTTCACCCGACGGCGGACCAAAGCGTCCACCGCAACACATCTCGAAAGCGGTCGCACCGCGGATTCCGGCTGCCCAAGTGCCCGATCATGTCGCCATCGTGATGGACGGCAATGGCCGCTGGGCCACCCAACGCGGACTAAGCCGCACCGAGGGACACAAGATGGGCGAGGCGGTCGTGATAGATGTCGCCTGCGGCGCAATCGAACTCGGGATCAAGTGGCTCAGCCTCTATGCATTCTCCACCGAGAACTGGAAGCGGTCGGCCGAGGAAGTACGCTTCCTGATGGGCTTCAACCGCGATGTGGTACGACGGCGCCGCGAAAACCTGAGGGAGATCGGCGTTCGGATCCGGTGGGTGGGTTCGCGGCCGCGCCTGTGGCGCAGCGTCATCGACGAATTGGCGGTCGCGGAAGCCATGACGGCCCACAACGACGTCATCACCATCAATTACTGCGTAAACTACGGTGGCCGTACCGAAATCGCGGAAGCCACAAAAGAAATCGCTCGTTTGGCAGCCGCTGGCCGACTGAAGCCGGACCGAATCACCGAGTCCACGATCGCCCGGCACCTGCAGCGGCCCGACATCCCCGACGTGGACCTCTTTGTGCGGACCTCCGGGGAGCAGCGGTCCAGCAATTTCATGCTGTGGCAATCGGCCTACGCCGAGTACATCTTTCAGGACAGGCTATGGCCCGACTACGATCGTCGCGACTTGTGGGCGGCCTGCGAGGAATACGCGGCCCGCAATCGTAGGTTTGGGAGCGCCTGATGCCGTCATTGCAGGAGCGCCTGGCATCGATACTGCGCGATGTTCTTCCAGTCGAGGAGGAACCCGATGGCGCGCTGACGGTGCGCCATGACGGCACCATTGCGTCGTTGCGGGTGGTGAACATCGCCGAGGACCTCGACCTGGTGTCGCTTACCCAGGTACTGGCGTGGGATCTGCCGCTGACCAAGAAGGTCGGCGAGCAGATAGCCAAGCAGGCGCGGGACAGCAACTTCGGCAGCGTGACGCTGGTCGAGAAGGTCAACGAGAAGGCCGTGCAGCGCAACTCCGGCAGAAGTGCGTCCAAAGTCGGCGACGTGATGCTGCGCTACAACTTTCCCGGCGGCGGCCTGACCGACGATGCCCTGCGGACCCTGATCCTGTTGGTCCTCGACACGGGCGCTGAGATACGTCGTGCGCTGACCGCTTAGCACACCGCTGACTTAGTCGGCGCGACGGCAACCGGCCCGGCGGGGGTGCTCTCGTTCGCGCCAGTACGCAGCAGCGAGCGCAGCAGCTCTTGGTCGTAATCGGCGGGCCGGGTCGAGTCGATGAACCGTTCGACGACTTTGACGAAGCGATCCGGGTGGTCGTGGAACGGCATGTGCCCGGAGTTTTCGAAGATCTCCAGGCGCGAGCCGGGGATCGCCGCGTGGGCTGTCCGAGCATGGTCCACCGGGATCACGAAATCGTCTTCGCCCCAAATCACCTGCACCGGAATCGGTTGCACCAGTCGGATTCGGTCCAGCATGGTGACGAATTGGCCGCGGGCGTCCACCACCGACCGCAGGGTGCGCGCGAACGCCGACAGCGCACGGGGTTCCTGGAAACCCTCGAGGAGATCGACGACGTCGGCGGCGTCGCGGCCGAACCTGGTGGAACCCAGCGCGGATTGGATGGCCCGCCCGAACAGGCGGATCGCGGGCATCGCGCCCGGCACGCGCAGCACGGCCAGCGCCTCGCTGCCCATCGGCATCGCCGCCAACCGCAGTGCGAAGCTCACGTCGTTCGACACACCGCCGGCGCTCACCAGCACGATGCGCTCGACCAGTTCCGGGTACTGATAGGCGAACTGCATCGCGACCCCGCCACCAAAGGAATGCCCGACGACCGTGACACGCTCGATGCCGAGCACGGCGAGCAGGTCGCGCATGCCGTTGGCGAAGGCGGGCAACGAGTAGTCGGCGCGGGGTTTGTCGGACTCGCCGTGGCCCAGCAGATCGGGTGCGATGACCGTGAACCGCTGCGCGAGTTTGGCGTGCACGGGCTCCCAGGCCGCGGAGTTGTCACCGACGCCGTGGATCAGCAGGAGAGCCGGTCCAGACCCGGCGACCCGGAAGGCCCGGCGGTAACCGTGGATCGTGCGGAATTGCAACGACGGAGCATCGACGTCCCGTACCGGCCGCAGGTGGGGCCGCACATCGGGTAAAGGCTGGTTCCGCATCGTGTTCTCACTTCCGTGCTGGTGTTCTCTCGGCCCGTGGGCCGCTCACACGGGTAGGAGCACGCAGCCGGCGCGTGTCGGACACTTTTTGCAGAACTTTTTATTGGGCGGGTCGCGTCAGGGGCGGCGGGTGATCAGCACAGTGCTAGGACGCGCAGTCCGAGCACGTGCCGAAGATCTCGATCGTGTGGCTGACGTCGGAGAACCCATGCTTGGCGGCCACTTGCGCCGCCCACTCCTCGACCTCATGGTCGCCCACCTCGATGGTGGAGCCACAGCCGCGGCACACCAGATGGTGATGATGGTGCTCGGAGCACCTTCGGTAGACCGACTCGCCGGTGTCGGTGCGCAGTGTGTCGACCATTCCCGCCGCCGCCATCGACTGCAGCGTGCGGTAGACGGTGGTCAGCCCGATGTTCTCGCCGCGGCGGCGCAGCTCGTCGTGCAGTTCCTGGGCCGAGCGGAAGTCGTCGAGAGTCTCCAACAACGTGGAAATCGCCGCCCGCTGACGGGTGGAACGCACGCTGGCTCCCGTCATCAGCGCCGCTCCTCCTCATCGCTTCGCTCTGCATCGTCGCCGGCTCCGGTCATGGGCGCCGCTCCTCCTCATCGCTTCGCTCTGCATCGTCGCCGGCTCCGGTCATGGGC
>NZ_JBKQOI010000142.1:0-78705 GCF_052145595.1 Mycobacterium sp.
CAAACAGCGGAAGTGCGTGTTGGACGCCCCAGTAAGACAGCTCGAAGCGAGGATTGAGAAGCACTATATTGGCCATAATCGCCTGCTTCGGACGGAGTGGTGGGTCGCGGTGCTACACGGTAGGGCCTAGCGTTAGCTGGCGAACGTTACCATGCGGGCGAAGTTCACGTCTCGGGATGTGGCGCAGCTAGCGGTGGAGATCCTCAACCTGATCGACGACCACTCCCGGCTGGCCATCGCCAGCCGCTCCCGACCCACCGTCTCAAGCCACGACGTCGTCGATGTGTTCACCGACGCCTTCAACCAGTAGGCAAATTCGCGGCCGTATTCACCGACAACGGGGCCATCTTCACCGCCGCACCCAGGCGCGGCGGACGCACCGTCCTGCAGGTCGTGCTCGGCGAACTCGGCGTCGCATTGCGCTCAATTCGAACCTCTACAATTTCGCGACGTGTTCGTCCACGAATGCCCACACTGCGATGCGCGTAAACACTGCCGGCACAACTGGATCCGCGCTTAAGGCTCGCTTGGTTCGCTAACCCCAGGGAACGCGGCAGGCATCACCGGAATTGAAGCCCTGCTCGGTGATGCCCAGCGCGGTGTTCATTCGCGCGCGCATGTTCTCGACGCCGATCTGATAGGTCAGCTCGATCACTCCGGTGTCGCCGAAGCGGGCCCGCAGGTCGGCGACCTGCTCGTCGGTGACGGCGTGCGGATCGGTGGTCATCGCGTCGGCGTAGCGGATCGCGGCGCGCTCGTCCTCGGTGAACGCAGGAGACGTTGCGTAGTCGTCGATCTCTGCGAGCCGCTTGATGTCGAGGCCATCCAGGCGCTGCAGCATGGACCCGAAGTCGACGCACCACGAGCAGCCGATCGCGCGCGCGGTCCAGAACACCGCGAGTTGACGCACGTTGCGGGGCAGCGTTTTCGACGCGCGGTCGATCATGGTCTCGTGCACGGCGCCGGCGACCATCAACTTCCGGTGATGCGCGGCGACGGTGAAGGGTTCGGGAACTTGGCCGTAGCGCCGCTTGGCGACCCGGTACATGACGCGGGTCAGCAGGCCGGCGCGCTTCGGTGGCAGGGGCTCGATGCGGGTTGTCTGTGTCATACCCATCAGACGAGACGGCCCCCGAAGGTGTGACGGGCCATCCCAAGAAGCCAGAAATCCCGCGCAGCGGCGCGTAGCTCGCGGCGATAAGTGACTTTCGAATGCGATATCACACGCAATATCGCATTCGCGGATCGTGTGGTGATGGCGGCACGGTGCTCCTGTGCCGGATGTTGCCCGGGGCCGCCAAGCCCAAGCCCACTTAGCGCGAGAACATTATCGCGCGCTTGACCTCTTGGATCGCCTTGGTCACCTCGATGCCACGCGGGCACGACTCGGTGCAGTTGAACGTCGTCCGGCACCGCCACACCCCGTCGACCTCGTTGAGGATGTCGAGGCGCTCACCGGCGCCCTCGTCACGGCTATCGAAGATGAAGCGGTGCGCGTTGACGATCGCGGCCGGGCCGTAGTAGCTGCCCTCGCTCCAGAACACCGGGCAGCTGGTGGTGCAGCACGCACACAGGATGCACTTGGTGGTGTCGTCGTAGCGGGCGCGGTCGGTCGGGCTCTGGATGCGTTCTCGCGTCGGGGGATTGCCGCTGGTGATCAGGTAGGGCTTGATCGCGCGGTAGGCGTCGAAGAACGGCTCCATGTCGACCACCAGGTCCTTCTCCACCGGCAGCCCGCGGATCGGTTCGACCGTGATGGTCAGTCCTTTTCCGGGCTTTTTCGGCTTTTGTGGCAGCAGGTCGCGCATCAGCACCTTGCAGGCCAGCCGGTTGACGCCGTTGATGCGCATGGCGTCCGACCCGCACACGCCATGGGCGCAGGACCGCCGGAAGGTCAGCGTCCCGTCGAGATAGCTCTTGATGTAGATCAACAGGTTCAGCATCCTGTCGCTGGGCAAGCAGGGTACCCGGAAGCTCTGCCAGCCACCGGTTTTCGCGAAGGCCTCGGGCTGGTCGGGATTGAACCGCGCGATCTTCACCGTCACCATCACCGCGCCCTCGGGGATGGGCGGGAGGGGCCTCTCCGGCCCCGGCGCCCCCGCTGGTTGGCGAGTCTCGCCCTCGGCCATCAGTACTTCCGTTCCTTGGGTTCGTAGCGGGTCTGCACGACGGGCTTGAAGTCCAGCGCGATGTCGCTCAGCAGATCGGCGCCCTGCTTGTAGGCCATGGTGTGGCGCATGTAGTTGGTGTCGTCGCGGTTCGGATAATCCTCGCGGGCGTGGCCGCCGCGGGACTCCTTGCGGTTCAAAGCGCCGACCACTGTGACCTCGGCCAGCTCCAGCAAGAAGCCGAGCTCGATGGCTTCCAGCAGGTCGCTGTTGAAACGTTTTCCTTTGTCGTGCATGGTGATTCGGGAATATCGTTCCTTCAGAGCGTGGATGTCGGTGAGCGCCTGCTTCAGCGTCTCCTCGGTGCGGAACACCGCGGCGTTGTTGTCCATCGACTGCTGCAGCGCGTTGCGGATGTCGGCGACGCGCTCGTCGCCGTGCTCGGAGAGGATGTCGCCCACCCAGCCGACGACCATTGCCGCCGGGTCTGGCGGCATGTCGACGAAGTCGTGTCCTCTTCCGTAGTTGGCGGCGGCGATGCCGGCCCGCCGCCCGAAGACGTTGATATCCAACAGCGAATTGGTGCCCAGTCGGTTGGCGCCGTGCACTGACACGCACGCGCACTCGCCGGCCGCGTACAGGCCGGGGACGACCGAAGTGTTGTCCCGCAACACCTGTCCGGTGACGGTCGTCGGGATGCCCCCCATCACGTAATGACACGTCGGGTAAACCGGGACGAGCTCGTGCACCGGGTCCACGCCCAAGTAGGTGCGGGCGAACTCGGTGATGTCGGGCAGCTTGGCCTCTAGCACATCCTCGCCGAGGTGTCGCACGTCGATGTAGACGTAGTCCTTGTGCGGGCCGGCGCCGCGGCCCTCCAAGACCTCCAGCACCATCGAGCGGGAGACGATGTCACGCGGTGCCAGGTCGACGATCGTCGGTGCGTAGCGCTCCATGAAGCGCTCGCCCTCACCGTTGAGCAATCGGCCGCCCTCACCACGCACAGCTTCGGAGATCAAGATGCCCAGGCCGGCCAGGCCGGTCGGATGGAATTGGTGAAACTCCATGTCCTCCAACGGAAGCCCCTTGCGGAATACGATGCCGATGCCGTCGCCGGTCAGCGTGTGCGCGTTGGAGGTCGTCTTGTACATCCGGCCCGAACCGCCGGTCGCGATCACGACGGCCTTGGCGTGGAAGACGTGGATGTCACCGGTGGCCAGCTCGTAGGCGACCACTCCGGTGGCCACCGGGCCGCCTGGGGTCTGGGTGAGAGCCAGGTCGAGAGCGTAGAACTCGTTGAAGAACTGCACGTCGTGCTTGACGCAGTTCTGGTAGAGCGTCTGCAGGATCATGTGGCCGGTGCGGTCGGCAGCGTAACAGGCCCGGCGCACCGGGGCCTTGCCGTGGTCGCGGGTGTGTCCGCCGAAGCGGCGCTGGTCGATGCGGCCCTCGGGGGTGCGGTTGAATGGCATCCCCATCTTCTCCAGGTCGAGCACCGCGTCGATGGCTTCCTTGCACATGATCTCCACGGCGTCTTGGTCCGCGAGATAGTCGCCGCCCTTGACGGTGTCGAACGTGTGCCATTCCCAGTTGTCGTCTTCGACATTGGCCAGCGCGGCGCACATCCCGCCCTGGGCGGCGCCGGTGTGGCTGCGGGTGGGATACAGCTTGGTCAACACTGCGGTACGGACGCGCGGACCCGCCTCCACCGCCGCCCGCATCCCGGCACCGCCCGCGCCGACGATCACCACGTCGTATCGGTGTTGCTGGATCACGGGGTCGCCTTTCACGAGATGTTCGGGTCGAATGTCATCACCACGTAGGTCCCCAGCATCAGCGTGAACAGCATCGACAACGCCAGCAGTGAGTTCAGCCAGAATCGGGTGCTGTCTTTGCGGCTGTAGTCGTCGATGATGGTGCGCAACCCGTTGCCGCCATGCAATTCCGCAAGCCACAACAGTGACAGGTCCCAGGTCTGCCAGAACGGCGAAGTCCAGCGCTGCGCCACGTAGTTGAAGTCGATGCGGTAGACGCCGTTGTCCCACATCAGCATCACGAACAGGTGTCCGATCGCCAGGAACACCAGCACGACCCCGGAAAATCGCATGAACAGCCAGGCGAACTTCTCGAAGTTGGGCATGCCGGCGCGGCGCCGCGGGGAGCGGGGATTGTCCAGGCTGGCGGGGCGGTCGTGGCTGCGCTGCTTGGCCGGTGCCAGCTGGCCCCGGTGGAGTTGCAGGTCGGGGCTGCTCATCGGAAGTGCTCCATCATGTGGATGCCGAGTACCACCACCACCGGGACCATGAGCAGCAGGTAGACCACACCGATAATCCACAGCATCAGCCGCTGGTAGCGGGGGCCGTCCGACCAGAAGTCGATCAAGATGACCCGGATCCCGTTCAGCGCGTGGAAGAGCACGGCGGCGACCAGACCGAATTCCATGAGGCCGACGATCGGGGTTTTGTAGTCGCCTACCACCGCGTTGTAGGTCTGCGGGCTCACCCGCAGCATCGCGGCGTCCAGGACGTGGACGAACAGGAAGAAAAAGATCGTCGCGCCGGAGATGCGATGCAGCACCCACGACCACATGCCGGGGTCTCCCCGATACAGGGTTCGCGGTGGCCGCCGCTTGCGCGATGGTGCTGTTGCAGGATCCGCGGTCGTACTCACCCCAGTCCTCACCGCCTTCTCGTACTTAGAACGACACTCGAGCCGGGCAGTCCAGCCTATCTCGGCCGGTTGCGGCTTGCGCCGAACAGTCCGGCGGCGAACTGTCGTGTCAGAGTTAGGGTGGGTCCCTCAATTCGGCCCATCGGGAAGCGGGGTTGCGATATGCCTGATGTCGATTGGACTATGCTGCGGGACAAGGCAATCCGCGCGGCTGCGGGAGCCTATGCGCCGTATTCGCGATTTCCGGTGGGCGCGGCCGCGTTGGTCGACGACGGCCGCGTGGTCACCGGATGCAATGTGGAGAACGTCTCATATGGTCTTGGTCTCTGCGCCGAGTGTGGTGTGGTGTGCGCCCTACATTCGACCGGCGGTGGTCGGCTGGTCGCGCTGGTGTGTGTGGACGGGCAGGGATCCCTGCTGATGCCGTGCGGGCGATGTCGTCAACTGCTGTTCGAGCATGGTGGCCCCGATTTGCTGATCGACCATCCGGCCGGGCCCCGCAGGCTCGACGACCTGCTGCCCGATGCTTTCAGCGCCGACCTTCCGAGGGAGCGTTCTTGACGGGCTTCGCATTCGATGCGCCGACGGTGATCAAGACCAAGCGCGACGGCGGCCGGTTGTCCGATGCCGCCATCGACTGGGTCATCGACGCGTATACCGACGGCCGGGTCGCCGACGAACAGATGTCGGCACTGTTGATGGCGATTGTGTTGCGCGGCATGGACCGTGGCGAGATCGCCAGGTGGACGGCGGCGATGCTGGCGTCCGGTGAACGGTTGGATTTCAGCGATCTGCGCTTGGCCACCGTGGACAAGCACTCGACCGGCGGGGTCGGAGACAAAATCACCCTGCCGTTGGTGCCCGTCGTCGTCGCCTGCGGCGCGGCGGTGCCCCAGGCATCGGGCAGGGGGCTCGGGCACACCGGCGGCACCCTGGACAAGCTGGAATCCATTGCCGGGTTCACCGCGCAGCTGTCCAACCGGCGAGTGCGCGACCAACTCCGTGATGTCGGCGCGGCGATCTTCGCCGCCGGCGAGCTCGCACCGGCCGACGCCAAGCTCTACGCGCTGCGCGATGTCACCGGCACCGTCGAGTCGCTGCCGCTGATCGCCAGCTCGGTGATGAGCAAGAAGCTCGCCGAAGGGGCGGGCGCGCTGGTGCTCGACGTGAAAGTCGGTTCCGGCGCGCTGATGGCCTCTGAGGTGCAGTGCCGCGAGCTTGCGCACACCATGGTCGAGTTGGGCGCAGCGCACGGGGTGCCCACGCACGCGCTCCTGACGGATATGAACTGCCCGCTGGGCATGACCGTCGGCAATGCGCTCGAGGTTGCCGAGTCCCTGGAGGTGCTGGCCGGCGGCGGGCCGTTCGACGTGGTGGAACTGACTCTGCGGCTGGCCACCGAGATGCTCGAGCTCGCCGGGATCGACGACCGCGATCCAGCCCAGACGCTGCGCGACGGCACCGCGATGGACCGGTTTCGCCAGCTCATCGCGGCGCAGGGCGGTGATTTGTCGGTACCGTTGCCGATCGGTACGCATACCGAGACCGTGACCGCCAGCCGGGGCGGCACAATGGGCGATATCGACGCGATGGCAGTGGGGCTGGCAGCTTGGCGGCTCGGCGCGGGTAGATCCCGTCCGGGCGTAGCGGTGCAGTTGGGTGCCGGTGTCAGGATCCACCGACGTCCCGGAGAGCCGGTCGCGGCCGGTGAGCCGTTATTCACCCTGTACACCGATACCCCCGAACGCTTCGGCGCCGCGATGGCCGAGCTGGACGGCGGCTGGAGTGTCGGCGACACACCGCCGGTTTCAAGGCCACTGATCATCGATCGGATCGCCAAGTGACGACACCACTGGATCTGTCGCAGATCAAGAAAGCGCCGAAGGCCCTGCTGCACGATCACCTCGACGGTGGGCTGCGCCCGGCGACCGTGATCGACATCGCCGGGCAGACCGGTTACGACGGGCTGCCCACCACCGACGCCGACGAGCTGGCGAAGTGGTTCCGCACCCAGTCGCACAGCGGCTCGCTGGAGCGCTACCTGGAGCCGTTTTCGCACACCGTGTCGGTGATGCAGACGCCCGATTCACTGCACCGCGTCGCCTACGAGTGCGTGGAAGACCTGGCCGCCGATTCGGTGGTCTATGCCGAGGTGCGATTCGCCCCCGAGCTGCACATCGACCGTGGGCTGTCGTTCGACGAGATCGTCGATAGTGTGCTGGCGGGTTTCGCCGACGGCGAGAAAGCCTGCGCGGCCGCGGGCCGTCCCATAGTGGTGCGCCTCTTGGTCACCGCGATGCGGCATGCCGCGGTTTCCCGCGAGATCGCCGAGCTGGCGATCCGATTCCGGGACAAGGGAGTGGTCGGATTCGACATCGCGGGCGCCGAGGCCGGCAACCCACCGACGCGGCACCTGGACGCCTTCGAGTACATGCGAGACCACAACGCGCGCTTCACTATTCACGCTGGTGAGGCGTTCGGGCTGCCCTCCATCCACGAGGCGATCGCCTTCTGCGGTGCCGACCGGCTGGGCCATGGGGTGCGGATCGTCGACGACATCGACCTGGTGGAAGGTGGTGGCGTCCGGCTGGGCAGGTTGGCTTCTATCCTGCGGGACAAGCGAATTCCGCTAGAGCTGTGCCCCAGCTCGAACGTGCAGACCGGCGCGGTGAAAAGCATCGCCGACCACCCGTTTGATCTGCTGGCCCGGACGCGGTTCCGGGTAACCGTCAACACCGACAACCGGCTGATGAGCGACACCTCGATGAGCCTGGAAATGTTCCGATTGGTGGAGGCGTTCGGCTACGGGTGGAGCGACCTGGAGCGCTTCACCATCAACGCGATGAAGTCGGCCTTCATCCCGTTCGACGAGCGCCTGGCGATCATCGATGAGGTGATCAAGCCGCGGTTTGCCGTGTTGATCGGCTAGCTCGGCGCCGACTCGTCATCGCGCCGGCGTCGTGAATCCGGATACGCGAAAGACGTTTCAGAACGCCCAGGGCTGCGCGTGCCCGGCTACGGCACCAACGGCAGGCGCTAAGCCGGCGTCTCAGGGTCGAGGAACCACAGCCGTGTCGCTGTCAGTCGCAGGATTTGTACTGCGCCGGTGATCAACAGCACAGCGAGTGGCAGGTTGACGAGGGCGGTGCTGTTTTCAGCACTGGCATTTTGGGGTTCACGGATTCGCGGTGTGCCCGGTAGATAGGTTGGCCGGCATGGACCAGGTTCACCGGCAGCCGAGACGGTAGGCATGTGAATTTGAGTGGCGCGGACGTCGTAATTGCTTGCAAAATATCCGATTTCGCTGGCAACCGCACCGCCTTCCGCAGGGTCAACGACTTCAACCTGACGGCGGAGGCGGCATGAGGTCGAGAGACAACGGGTCGACGGCGAGGCCAATGGCGCGCACCGTGCCGGCGAGGTGGGTCTGCACGGCCCGCAGCGTGCGTTCGAGATCGCCGTCGCGCAGCGCTTCGGCGATATCGCGATGCTCGTCCATGATCGTCGTCATCCGATCCGGATTGCGCAGTGCCGATTCGCCGATCATCCGCATCTGCCGGTCACGCAGTGACGAGTAGAAACCGGTCAGGATCACGTTGCCCGACTCTTCGAGGGTGACGGAGTGGAACGCGCGGTCGGCGTCCAAGAATTCGCGCCAGTCGCTTGTCTCCGCGGCATCGCGCTGTCGTTTCAGCTCGCCCGTCAGCCGCTCGAACACCGCGGCACAGGCGGCGGGGCCGCGCTGCACCACCTTGGTCGCCGCGAACCGTTCCAGGAGCAGTCGGGCCTCGATGACCGCGCGGGCCTCGTCCGGAGAAACCGGGACGACTAAAGCCCCGCGCTGCGGATAGAGCCGGAGCAGCCCTTCGGCCTCTAATCGCAGGAACGCCTCACGCACCGGGGTGCGCGACATCCCCAGCGCGGCGGCGACGTCACCCTCGCTGATCAGTTCGCCGCCGGGAAACGCGCCGGTGAGTACTTGGTCCTTGACGTACTCCAGGGCGCGGTCCTTGGCCGTGCCCGGTCGTGGGTCGGTCCTCTCAGCGGCCACAACGTCCTTCCTTGTAGCTAAGTCGTATCCCAACTGTGTTCATGACGGTACCCCGGCGCTGCGCGCGGTTGGCGTATCCGGCCGCGGTTGTCACTGAGATACAAGATAGATACGATTTAGATATAAGACGCACCTGAGCGGAAATGGAGATATGAAATGTCCACCGTGAGCCCCGAAAAGTCAGCGGTCGTGAACCTGGATCCGACGGTTCCGGCGCCGATGACCAACGTTGCAGAGTTCGGGTTCGAGGGCCGCTTTGCGGACTGGGCCGACGACGCGCGCTACTTCGAGTACTCGAAGGCCGCCAACCCGATCGGCTCGGGATACGCGCCGCAGGTTCCGATCACCCAGTTCGGCCCCGAGGTCTACATGGACGCGCCGACCAGCGTGGTCCCGATGGATCTGTCCAAAGACCTCGGCATCAAGACCGGGGCCGCGACCAGCCCCGCGCTACTGGCCAACTTCCTGCGCATCCGCGCCGGCGAGCAGATCGACACCAGCCCGAACGCCACCTCGCAGCTGTACTACGTGCTCTACGGGCGGGGCTTCGCGGCGGTGAACGGTCGGCTGATCAAATGGGAAAAGGGCGACTTCCTGACCCTGCCGGCCGGCGCTCGTTCGGTGTTCTACGCCGACTCCGAGGCGGCCATGTACTGGGTGCATGACGAGCCGCTGCTGCGCTATCTCGGTGCCAAGGCGCGCGAGCCACGGTTCCGGGCGACCAAGTTCCGCCGCTCGGATGTGGTCTCCAAGCTGGAGGAGATCGCCTCCCGTCCGGGTGCCAACGAGAAGAGCCGGGTCAGCGTGCTGCTGGCCAACGAGAACCAAGAGCAGACGCTGACCATCACTCACGTCCTGTGGGCCATGTTCGGTGTGCTACCTGCCAATCAGGAGCAGCGCCCGCACCGGCACCAGTCGGTCGCACTGGATCTGATCCTCGACGCGCCACCCAGCGGCTGTTACACCTTGCTGGGGACTCGTCTCGATGAGCGCGGCAACATCGTCGACCCGATCAGGGTGGACTGGCAGGCAGGCGGTGCGTTCACCACGCCGCCAGGCATGTGGCACGCCCACTTCAACGAGACCGACCAGGCGGCACACCTGATTCCCGTCCAGGACGCGGGGTTGCAGACTTACCTGCGCAGCCTCGACATCAAGTTCACCCAGCGCCGCGATCTGGTCGCCGGCTGACCCCGCCGCGACACCGGGCCCTGCAGCGTTCGCATTCGACGAATACTGTGGCTGGACATGAAGCTGCCCCTGCTGGGCCCCGTGTCGCTCGCGGGCTTTAAGAACGCCTGGTTTTTCCTATTCCTGCTGATCGTGCTGCTGGTGATAGGAATCTATGTCGCGCTGCAATTCGCACGGCGTCGGCGGGTGTTGCGGTTCGCCAACATGGAAGTGCTGGAGCGCGTCGCGCCGAATCGCTCGCGTCGCTGGCGGCACGTGCCCACGATCCTGCTTGCCACGTCGCTGGTGCTGCTGACCACCGCCATGGCGGGGCCGACGTCCGATATCCGGATCCCGCTCAACCGCGCGGTCGTGATGCTGGTCATCGATATCTCGGAATCCATGGCTTCCAACGATGTCCCCCCGACGCGGCTGGCCGCGGCCAAGGATGCCGGCAAGAAATTCGCCGGCGAGCTCACCCCGGCCATCAACCTGGGGCTGGTGGCATTCGCGGCTAACGCGACGCTGTTGGTCGCTCCGACGACCAACCGCGACGCCGTCAAAGCGGCGATCGACAGCTTGCAGCCGGCCCCGAAGACCGCGACGGGAGAAGGCATTTTCACCGCGCTGCAGGCGATAGCCACGGTCGGTTCGGTGATGGGCGGCGGCGACGGTCCACCACCCGCTCGGATCGTGCTGGAATCCGATGGGGCCGAGAACGTGCCGCTTGACCCGAACGCGCCGGAGGGGGCGTTCACCGCGGCTCGCGCCGCCAAGGATCAGGGCGTGCAGATATCGACGATCTCGTTCGGTACGCCCTACGGCACCGTTGAGTACGAGGGCGCCAACATCCCGGTTCCGGTGGACGACCAAACGCTGCAGAAAATCTGCGAAATCACCGACGGCCAGGCGTTTCACGCCGACAGCCTGGAATCGCTGGAAAGCGTCTACTCGACGCTGCAGCGCCAGATCGGCTACGAAACCGTGAAGGGCGACGCCAGCCTCGCCTGGATGCTGCTCGGTGCCGTCGTGCTGGCCGGCGCCATATTGGCCGGTCTGTTGCTGAACAGCAGGCTGCCTTCCTAAGCGATCAAGTCGGGAGTCGCCGGTGGATCAACAGCGCCAGCGCCGTCGCGATCAGGGCCGTGATGACACCGAGGCGCAGCCACCCGGCGCTGCCCGGACCGGGCACGATGCGATACCCGATCTCGTTTTCGATGGCGTTATAGCTCTTGTTGAGTTCGGCGACGTTGGTGGCGGAATACGACTGCCCGCCCGATAGCCGTGCGATCGTCTTCATCTGGTCCGTCGAAACCGGGACGGCGACTCGCTGCCCGTCGAGCTCGATCTCGCCCGTCTTCGTGCCGAACGAGATCGTCGAGATGGGCACTCCCTGATCCTTGGCCAGGCGGGAGGCGGTATAGGCGCCATCGTGCGGGTCGCTGGGATCGGACGGCTTGTTTTCGCCGCCGTCGGAAAGAAGCACGATGCGGGCCGGAGGCGGAGTGTCCCCACCGGCAACGGCCGAGGCTCCGATCGCATGCAGGGCGGTAAAGATGGCCTCACCGGTGGCCGTGCCGTCGGCAAAGTCGAGCTTCTTGAGGGCATCAAGGGTCGCCTGATGCTGCGGCGTCGGCGGCACCAACAGGTAGGGCGTTCCGGCAAATCCGACCAGTCCGAGATTGATGCCCGGCGTCAGCTGACTGGCGAACTGGCTGGCCGCCAGCTCGGCCGCCTTGAGCCGGTTGGGGTCGACATCGGTTGCCCGCATGGACTGCGACATGTCGATGACCAGCATGATGACGGCGCGGTTGCGCGGTATGCGCATGTCGTGAGTGGGGGTGGCCAGCGCAATGGTCAACAGGACCAGGCAGAGCAGCGACACGACGATCGGAACGTGCCGCCACACCGACTGCGGCACGTCCGCATCGGTAAACCGGCGCAGGCGGCGCCGGCGTCGAATCTGGACGAGGACATAGATGGCGAGGAGAGCCAGCGGGATCAAGCCGAACAGCAACATGCCCGGCCGTTGAAACCCGTACAGGGGTAATGGGCCGATCCCGGGAAGCGACACCTACCTCACCTTCCGGTTCGCCCGCCCATTGACCAACGGCGGATGCTGCCGCCAGTAAAGAGGAGTCTCGATGGCGCGTCAAACGCCGTGCTATTCGCGCCTGAGCCGCCCATCGACGAATTGCTCCAATTTCTCCCACTCCCGTACCACCGCGGAGTACGGGGGTGTGGGCTTGCCGACCGAGCCGGGTTCCAGCACGTAGGCCACCAGCTTGCCCAGGGGCCGGCCCGTGTCGAGCGCCTTGTCTATCGTGCTCTCCTCGGAGTAGTCGCCAATATCGTGGAGCAGCTCGACGGCCAACTCGAGCTGCTCGCGATCCACCGCGTCCGGCCCGTCGGCGAAGTCGTCGCCCAGCCCACTGAGCACGTAGATGTTGTCGTCGGTGACCTCGACCGCCAGCGAGCCGTCGGTTGCGGCGGTGCGGATGTCGTCGTAGGTGCTCAAAGCGGCCAGGTCATGGTCGTGCTCGTCGGCCAGGTAGCGGGCCAGCGCACGCTCGGAGCCGAAGACGCTGATCCGCCCGTTGCGGCCCAGGAAGATCGGGCGATCGTCCAGGTAGCAGCGCAGCGTGTAGAACGTGCCGGAGCTGGTCATGATACGAATCGGGTCGATGCCCACCTGAACCCAGAAATCCTTGTCGCTGCCGAGCACAACGGTGTCACCGGCCGCGTGGACCTCCTCTTCTTCGGTGCCTTCGTCTTCTTCGGTGTCTTCGTCGGCCTCGTCCTCCGCGGACTCTTCCGGGGCCTCTTCCGAGCCCTCTTCCGAGGCCTGCTCGCCGTCCGGCTCGTCTTCTGCGTCTTCTTGCTCAGGCTCTTCGGGGGGCTCTTCGGCCAGTTCGTCGGCGGCCTTGGCCGACAACGCCTCATCGACCTCGGGAGTGCTGATGATCCGCTCGATTGCGCCGAGCACGTCGTCCCAGGTTCGTCCGATGACCTCCGCGATCGAATTCCAGCGTTTCTGACCGGCTTTCCCGGTGAAGTGGTCGATGCCGCCGGATACCGTGCCCAGATTGGGGTTGCCGTTGAAGAACTTCGACACCGCCGCCAGTTCGCACACCGATCCGATGGACGACACGATCGCCAGCGCGGCCGCCAGCGCCTGCACCGACTCCTCGGTCGGCTTCTCCGACACCAGCTCCTCGACAGTGACCAGATCGAACCGCCTGTCCTCGGCGGGCTCGAGGTCGTGCGCGTGCGCCGAGGTCAGGTCCGTCCACGCCGGGTGGTCGACCAGATCGTTGTCGGCGTCCGAACGCACGAACGCGACCAGGTCGGCGACGGTGTCGAAGACGTAGAGGTCCTCGTCCTTGCCCAGAAACGCCTCCCACTCGTCTCCGGCGTCGCGCCAGCGGGGTGCCCATACGGTGTAGCGATCACCGGCGGACAGGCTCAGGCGGATGGGCACGAGGTCAGCAACCATGCGGCACACAATAGCGACGGACGGCGAAGGTGCCCGGCCCCGGTAGCGGCTATCCGGCCCAAATCGTTGCGATAGGGGCAGCGTTCACCGCGTTCCCCGTCTTGGGTAACCCGTACATCTGCTCACACGTGGAAAGCACGTTGTAGTGGCTGATCGGCTCGCTGTAGCTGCCCGGTTGCACATGCGCGCCGTAGATCACCGTCGGGATCTGGTTGCGGGGGCCGCCGTCGTCCTCGTCCCAGGTCACGATGAGCAGGCTGTTGTTGGTGACCGCCCAGTTGGCGTATCCCGACAGCTCGCGGCTGAGCCAGGCGTCGCCCTGCGCGATCGACCCGTCGTGCATGTTGTCGTCGTTGTTGGGAATGACGAACGACACGGTCGGCAGGTCGGCAAAGCTGCCCCCGTTGACTGACGGGAATGCGGAGAACGGAACCGAGCTCGTCGGCGGCACATTGCTGAAGTTGGCCCAGGGCACGTGCTTGCGTGCGTACTTGCCCGCACTGCAAACCGTTGAGCCGACCGCGGGCAGGCCTTCGGCGTAACCGACGAACGTGTAACCGGCGGCCAGCAATTCGGAAGCCAGGTTGGGCGTGGCGCCGCCGTTGACCGGGCACAAGTCCTTGGTTACTCCCAGTGTGCTGCCGGAAAACAGCGCCAAATAGTTGGGCTCGCTGGGATGTGTTTCGGCGAACGACTGGACCATGTTTGCGCCGTGGGTGGCCAACGCCGTGATGAAGGGAGCCGACTTGTTGCCGATGATGTTGCCCTCAGAACGGTTCTCTTCCACCACGATTACGACGTGCGCGGGCTGCGGAATCGCGGCCGCCGCAAGGCTCACCCGAGGGACCAACGGGGTGGCCAGCAGTCCCGTCAACGCCGCCGCGCCCGCCAGCCGGAGGGTTCGACAGGCCATGCGTATCAGCGTTGTTCGACCGTTGGTTCGGCTCAGCACTCGAGGAGTGTATGGGCGGATTCGGCACGCCGACGGCGCCGACGCGGGCGTGTCAACAGGGCTTTAGGTAAACGGAGCCGAATTGTTATATAGGGTCAAACCCCGTGGAGGTGCACGTCGTTGATCACCCGCTTGCGGTCGCCCGGCTGACTACGCTGCGCGACGAGCGCACCGACAAGGCCGCCTTCCGTGCCGCGTTGTGCGACCTGACCCTGATGCTGGTTTACGAGGCCACCCGCGACGCCGCCCGCGAGACTTTTCCGATTCACACGCCGCTGGCGAAGACGCTCGGAGTGCGACTGGCCAACCCACCACTTTTGGTGCCGGTGCTGCGCGCCGGACTGGGCATGGTCGACCAGGCGCTCACGCTGTTGCCGGAGGCCAGAGTCGGATTCGTCGGCGTCGCGCGCGACGAGGAAACCCACCAGGCGAGCGGGTATCTCGAGTCGCTGCCCGACGACTTGGCTGACCTGCCGGTGGTGGTCCTCGATCCCATGCTGGCCACCGGTGGGTCGATGAAGCACACGATCGGTCTACTGCACCGCCGGGGCGCGGTGGACATCACAGTGTTGTGTGCGGTGGCTGCGCCGGAAGGCATTGCGGCGCTTGAGAAGGCGGCGCCAAACGCGCGGCTGTTCACCGTGGCCGTCGACGACGGGCTCAACGAGATCGCCTATATCGTGCCGGGTCTCGGCGACGCGGGCGACCGCCAGTTCGGGCCCCGCTAGCCGGCTTACCAGCTTCGCACCGCCGAGATCAGCTCGTCGCGCAGCGCGCCGGCCCGCCGCCGGGCGGACCGCAGGTTCTCGGTCGTCGCGCAGCGAACTTCCAAGTAGCACTTCAATTTCGGCTCGGTTCCCGAGGGCCGAACGACCACCCTGACCGACGTTTCATCGTCACCGCCGGTGAAGATCAGTGCGTCAGTGATATCGGTGGTGGCCGCGGCGAACCCGGCCAGCCGACTCGGCGGGGCCGCCCGTAGCCGCCGCATCAGCTCGGCAGCCTCGTGGGCGCCGGCGACCCGACGCGACACCGCGGCGACGTCGTGCACGCCATATCGCCGGGCCAGGTCGTCGAGCGCGTCAGGCACCGAACGACCCTGCTTCTTCAGCGTGGCCACCAGATCGCACACCAGTACCGCGGCGCTGATGCCGTCCTTGTCGCGCACGGCGTCCGGGTCGACGCAGTGCCCGATCGCTTCCTCGTAGGCGTACGCCAGGGTGCCGCCGGGCACGCTCGAATCGGCGCGCGCCAGCCACTTGAAGCCGGTGCGGGTCTCGACGTGGGTTGCGCCGTGGTGCGCGGCGATTGCCGCCAGCATCCGCGACGACACCACGGTGCTCGCCACCACTTCGGTCGCGCCGTGTTGCCCGTGAGACAAAATATAATCGCCTAGCAGCCAACCGGTTTCGTCACCGGACAGCATCCGCCACCCCGCTCCGGTGGGTATCCCGACCGCGCACCGGTCGGCGTCGGGATCCAGCGCGATCGCCACGTCCGCCCCGACATCTTCGGCCAGGGCGAGCAGCGCGTCGGTGGCGCCGGGCTCCTCGGGGTTTGGGAAGGCGACGGTGGGGAAGTCGGGGTCCGGCGCGAACTGGGCCCCGACCGTGTGGCAGACGAAACCGGCGCGGCGCAGCGTCTCGACGGCCACCGCGCCGCCCACCCCGTGCAGCGGCGTCACGGCCACCCGCACCGAACCGGCGGAGCGGCGTACCCCGGCCGCACGCTCGATGTAGCGCTCGACCAGGCCGGCGTCGGTGGGTTCGACGGGTTTCCTGGTGATCTGGTCGGCGAAGGGAGCGCCGGCCATCGCGGTTTCGATCTCGCGGTCGGTGGGTGAAACGATCTGGATGCCGCCGTCGAGGTAGACCTTGTAGCCGTTGTCGCCAGGCGGGTTGTGTGACGCCGTGATCTGGATCCCGGCGGCGGCACCGGTGTGGCGTACCGCAAATGCGACCACCGGCGTGGGCACCGGGCCCGGCAGCAACAGCACCGAAAAGCCTTCGGCGGCAAGAACTTCAGCCGTCACAGTCGCGAAGACCGCCGAGCCGTGCCGCGCATCGCGCCCGACGATCACCCACGAGCCGGCCAGTCCGCGATCGGTCAACACGCGTGCCACCGCCCACGTCGCGCGCGACACCACGGCGACGTTCATCGCGTCCGGGCCGCCGCGCACCGGACCGCGCAAGCCCGCGGTGCCGAAGGTGAGCGGGCGAGAGAACCGCGCCGCAAGCTCGTCGGGACCACAAGCGGCGAGTTCGGCGGCCGTCTTCGGGTCGGGATCGTGGGCGATCCACTGCTCGGGCGTCACGTCGTTCAGAGCCGGGCTACGACGTCGGCCAGCAGGGCGCCCATCCGGTTTGCCGAGGCGGCCCCGGTGGCAAGCACCTCGGCGTGGCTGAGCGGCTGGCCGGTGATCCCGGCGGCCAGGTTCGTTACCAGCGACACACCCAGCACCTCGGCGCCGGCCGCCCGGGCCGCGATGGTCTCGTGCACCGTCGACATGCCCACCATGTCGGCGCCCAACATCCGCAGCATCCGGATCTCCGCGGGCGTCTCGTAGTGCGGTCCCGGCAGGCCGGCGTAGACGCCTTCGGTCAGCTCGGGGTCGGCCCGGCGGGCGAGTTCGCGCAACCGCGGTGCGTAGGCGTCGGTAAGGTCCACGAACCGCGCGCCGACCAAGGGCGAGCGCGCGGTCAGGTTCAGGTGGTCGCTGATCAGCACCGGCTGGCCGACCGCCATGTCCGGGCGCAGTCCGCCCGCCGCATTGGTGAGCACGACGATGCGCGCCCCCGCCGCGCACGCCGCCCGTACCGGGTGCACGACGTGGGCCAGGTCATGCCCCTCGTAGGCATGCACGCGCCCGACCAGCACCAGCACCCGATGCTGCCCGATGCGCACCGACAGCAGCTCACCGGCATGACCCGCGGCGCTTGGCGGCCGAAACCCTGGCAGTTCGGCCTGGGGCAGCACGACGGTGGGGGGGCCGAACGCTTCGACCGCCGGCGACCATCCCGAGCCGAGAACGAGGGCGACGTCGTGCTCGCCGATCCCGGTGAGCTCGGCGATGGCCCGCGCGGCGCGGCGCGCGAGTCCGTCGGCGGGGTCGGGCGCCGGGTCGCTCACAGTCGGCGAGCTTAGCCGGGACGGCTTAGCGCCGCGGAGGTGAGCGCAGGGATATGTGAGGATCTGCCGTATGAGTCTTCGTTGGTGGCCGGCTGTTGGCGTGGCCGTAGCTGTCGTGGTGTCTGCGGTCACGATCACGAGCGGGCGGGCAGCGACGGCGCGAGCCGATGGGTGTCCCGATGTCCAACTCGTCTTCGCCCGCGGTACCGCCGAGCCGCCCGGCCTGGGCGCCGTGGGCAATGCGCTGTTCGCCGCGCTGCAGCCCGCCCTCGGCTCGCGCACCATCGAGGCTTATCCGGTGAACTATCCGGCCAGCTATAACTTCCTGACCACCGGCGACGGAGCCAACGACGCGCGCGATCACATCGCGCAGATGGCCGACCAGTGCCCGGCGACGCGGCTGGTGCTCGGTGGCTTCTCGCAGGGCGCCGCCGCGGTCTCGATGCTCGCGGGGGTGCCGCCCCTCGGCAACACCATCGGCAACTTCGGATCGGCTCCCGCGCTGGATCCCGGTCTGGCCGGCAAGGTTGCCGCGGTTGCGGTGTTCGGCAATCCCGGGAACCGCTTCAACACGCCCCTGTCGTCGACAGGTCTGTTCGCCGGCCGAGCCATCGACCTGTGCAGCCCCGGTGATCCGATCTGCGTCGTCGGCGGTCGCGATCGGGATGCGCACCACGACTACGAGGCACCGCCCTACCCCGGCCAGGCGGCCGGATTCGTCGCCGGACTGGTGTAGCCATCGCCGCCGCGCTTCGGTGACATACTGCGAGAGTGCCCACAGCCCTGTTAGACAGCGTCGAGGACGTTGTGCGGCGACGCGGCGCCGACCTTGTCGGGTTGTCCCACGCCATCCACGCCGAGCCCGAACTGGCGTTCGCGGAGCATCTCAGCTGCGCCAAGACTCAGGCGTTGCTCGCCGAACGCGGATTTGAGATCACTGCGCGGGCCGGGGGTTTGGACACCGCCTTCCGCGGCGACTTCGGCAGCGGACCGCTGGTCGTCGGGGTATGCGCCGAATACGACGCGCTGCCCGAGATCGGGCACGCGTGCGGACACAACATCATTGCGGCGTCGGCGGTGGGCGCCGCGCTGGCGCTGGCCGAGGTCGCCGACGACTTGGGGCTAACGGTGGCGCTGCTGGGAACTCCCGCCGAGGAGGCCGGCGGTGGCAAAGCGCTGCTGCTGCAGGCCGGGACGTTCGACGACGTCGCCGTTGCGGTGATGGTCCATCCTGGGCCGACCGACATCGCCGCGGCCCGCTCGCTGGCATTGTCCGAAGTGACCGTGGACTACCGCGGCAAGGAATCGCACGCCGCCGTCGCGCCGCATCTGGGGATCAACGCCGCCGACGCGGTGACCGTCGCGCAGGTGGCCATCGGGGTGCTGCGGCAGCAGCTGGCGCCGGGTCAATTGGTCCACGGGATCGTCACCAACGGGGGACAGGCGGTCAACGTCATCCCCGGCCACGCGACGCTGCAGTACGCGATGAGGGCGGTCGAGTCGGATTCGCTGCGAGAGCTGGAGGGCAGGATGTTTGCCTGCTTTGCCGCAGGCGCACTGGCCGCCGGCTGCGAATACGAAATCAACACCCCCGCGCCGGCATACGCGGAACTCAAACCCGACCAGTGGCTGGCCGACGTTTTTCGGGAGGAGATGCGCCGACTCGGACGCGAGCCGGTGGCGCCCGAGGTTGAGGCGAGGCATCCCATGGGTAGCACCGATATGGGCAACGTGACGCAAGTGCTGCCGGGGATCCATCCGGTGATCGCGGTCGACGCTGGCGGCGCCACCGTGCACCAGCGCGCCTTCGCCGCTGCCGCCGCCGGCCCCAGCGCCGACCGCGCGGTCGTCGACGGCGCGATCATGCTGGCGCGCACGGTTGTTCAGCTGGCCCAGACCCCCGACCAACGCGACCGAGTCGTTGCTGCGCAGCAGCGCAGGCACAGCGGAGCACAAGCATGAGCCTCGTCGACACCGCCGAATCATGGTTGGCCACACACCACGAGGACCTGGTCGAATGGCGGCGCCACATCCACCGCTATCCGGAGTTGGGCCGGCAGGAGTACGCCACCACCCAGTTCGTCGCCGAGCGGTTGGCCGACGCGGGGCTGAACCCAAAGGTGTTACCCGGCGGAACCGGGCTGATCTGCGATATGGGCCCCGACCACGAGCCGAGGATCGCGCTGCGGGCCGACATGGACGCGCTGCCCATGGCCGAGCGAACCGGCGCCCCCTATGCCTCCACCATGCCGAACGTCGCGCACGCCTGCGGGCACGACGCGCACACCGCAATCCTGCTGGGCACGGCGCTGGCGCTGGCGTCGGTGCCGGAGCTGCCCGTCGGGGTGCGGCTGATCTTCCAGGCCGCCGAGGAGCTGATGCCGGGCGGCGCGATCGACGCCGTCGCCGCCGGCGCGATAACCGGGGTGTCGCGGATCTTCGCCCTGCACTGCGATCCTCACCTTGCGGTCGGCAGGGTCGCGGTGAGGCAGGGCCCCATCACCTCGGCGGCCGACTCGATAGAGATCACGCTCTATTCGCCGGGTGGGCATACGTCGCGGCCGCACCTGACCGCCGACCTGGTCTACGGGCTCGGCACGCTGATCACCGGGGTGCCGGGGGTGCTGTCGCGCCGCATCGACCCGCGCAACAGCACCGTGTTGGTGTGGGGCGCGGTCAATGCGGGCGTGGCCGCCAACGCCATTCCGCAGACCGGCGTGCTGTCCGGCACCGTGCGCACCGCCAGCCGGCAGACCTGGGTCTCCCTCGAGGAGATCATCCGGGAGGCCGTGACCGCGCTGCTGTCGCCGTTGGCGATCGAGCACACGCTGCGCTACCACCGCGGCGTGCCACCGGTGGTCAACGAGGAGGTCTCGACCCACATCCTCACCCACGCGATCGACGCCCTCGGTCCGGATGTGCTGGCCGATACCCGACAGTCCGGCGGCGGTGAGGACTTCTCCTGGTATTTGGAGGAGATCCCCGGCGCAATGGGGCGATTGGGCGTCTGGTCGGGCGAGGGACCGCAGTTGGACCTGCACCAGCCGACGTTCGACCTCGACGAACGGGCCCTGGCGATCGGACTGCGCGTGATGGTCAACATCGTCGGGCAGTCGGCCCTGTTCTAGTTGCCTTTGGCGCGAGCGTGCGTGTTTGTACGACGACGCGCCGGGTTGCGCGGCATTCTGCGCACGCTCGGCAAGGTGAATTGTCGCCAATCCGCGGCGCCCCGACGATAGCCGGCATGGATTCGCAGCTCAGCCGGTTGCTCGACGCTCAAGGCGGAGTGGTCACGTCCGCGCAGGCCCTGACATTCCTGACCCGTCGCGGGCTGGAGGCACACGTGAATAACGGTGCGCTGCAGCGAATCTGGTACGGCGTATACGGCCGCGGTGAGGTGACCGCCGCATTGCAACTGCGTGGGTTGGACTTGGCCGCCGGCACGACGGTCGCGGCATGCATGGGCACCGCCGCGGCTGCGTACGGCTTCGGCACCGAACGCACCACCGATGTGCACGTGCTGAATCCCAGCGGCCGACAATTGCGATCGACCGAAGGCCTTGTCGTGCACCGACGCGAGGGAGCGCCATTGAGCGTGGTCGGCGGGCGGCCTGCCACCGCGCCCGCATGGACGGCGATCGAGGTGGCCCGCGGCGTGCGTCGGCCCAGAGCGCTCGCGACGCTGGACGCCGCCCTGCGCAGCGGCGTCTGCAGCCGCGACGACTTGGACGGAGCCGTCGCCCTTCAGTCCGGGCGTCGCGGCATCGTAACCGTGCGCGGATTGATCGGTTTGGCTTCGCCTCTGGCGGAGTCCCCGATGGAGAGCGAGGCGCGCCTGGTCATGATCGACGCAGGGTTGCGGCCGCCGGTTTTGCAACACGAGGTCGTGGACCTGCAGGGGCACATCTGGCGGCTGGACTTTGCCTGGCCCGATCTTCGGGTGGCGGCCGAGTACGACGGCGTCGACTGGCACAGCGGGCCGGACGCATTTCTCCGGGACCGCCGGCGCTCGTCTGCACTCCAAGAGCTGGGGTGGTTGATAGTGCCCATCGTCGCCGAGGATGTCAGGTATCGGCCCGTCGAACTTGTCCGCCGGCTCGAGTCGCAGCTACGACCGGCCGCTTGAGCGTGTCGCGAAGGTGCGCAAAATGCCAGCCGCAACGGCGTGTCGGTGTACAGACACGCACGCTCGCGGAGAAACTAGGCTGTCCCGGGGCCGATGTTGTCCGCCGGGCGAGTCCGCAGGTTGTGCACGTAATCCTCTGGGGCGCCGGCGATTTCGGCGGCGTCAGCCATCACGCCCAGGTATCGCGCCGACGGTAGGCCGCCCTCCCAGGCGTCCAGCACATACAGCCATGCCAGCACGGGATCGGTGGTGGTGTCCGACGACAGGCGCTCGACCCGGCATCGGATCTTCTTGTGCACACCGAACTCGGAGCCCTCCCACCGATCGAGGTTCGTCTCGTCCGCCGGCGTCATGTCGTAAAGGACGACGAACACCTTCGAATCCGGATCCTCGACGACTGTGGCCAGTGCCCCTTCCCAGCTGATGTCCTCGCCGCCGAACGTCAACCGCCATCCGTGTAGCCAGCCGGTTCCGGCCATCGGCGAGTGGGGTGCGCGCTTCAGCATCTGCTCGGGATGCATGTTCGACCCGTACGCGGCGTAAAGCGGCACGGGGAAAGCTTAAACGGCACACGCTCGCGCTATTCACCCGATCGTTTCGCAAGGTTTCCCGTGCCGCGGTGTTGCATCGTCGCCGGGTGCGGGTGCCTGGCCGTCCGGATAGGTTAGGGCTGTGGTGACCCGCATCGTGATCCTCGGTGGTGGCCCCGCCGGTTACGAAGCCGCACTGGTGGCCGCCACCTCCCACCCCGAGACAACCCACGTCACGGTGATCGACTCCGATGGGATCGGCGGGGCGGCCGTCCTGGATGACTGCGTGCCGTCAAAGACGTTCATCGCCTCGACGTGGTTGCGCACCGAACTGCGCCGGGCGCCGCGGCTGGGCTTCGACATCGACATCGAGGACGCCAAGATCTCGCTGCCGCAAATTCATGAACGGGTCAAGAGGCTCGCTTCGGAGCAGTCGGCCGACATCACCGCCCAGCTGCTCAGCACGGGCGTGCACCTGGTCGCCGGGCGCGGCGAGCTGATCGACCCCACGCCGGGGCTGGCCCGCCACCGCATCAAGGCCACCGCCGCCGACGGCTCCACCAGCGAGCACGACGCGGACGTGGTGCTGATCGCCACCGGCGCCAGCCCGCGGATCCTGCCGTCGGCCCAGCCGGACGGCGAGCGCATCCTGACCTGGCGGCAGCTCTACGACCTGCAGGCGTTGCCCGACCACCTCATCGTGGTGGGCTCGGGGGTGACCGGCGCCGAGTTCGTCAACGCCTACACCGAATTGGGCGTGCAGGTGACGGTCGTCGCCAGCCAGGACCGGGTGTTGCCCTATGAGGACGCCGACGCAGCGCTGGTTTTGGAAGAGTCGTTGGCCGAACGGGGCGTCCGGCTGGTCAAGAACGCCCGCGCAGCGTCGGTCACCCGCACCGACTCCGGGGTCCTGGTCACGATGACGGACGGCCGCACGGTCGAGGGCAGCCACGCCCTGATGACCATTGGGTCGGTGCCCAACACGGGCGGTCTCGGCTTGGAACGGGTCGGCATCGAGCTCGGGCGGGGCAACTACATCACCGTGGACCGCGTGTCGCGGACCTCGGTGATCGGTATTTATGCCGCGGGCGACTGCACCGGTCTGCTCCCGCTGGCGTCGGTCGCCGCCATGCAGGGCCGGATCGCGATGTATCACGCGCTGGGTGAGGGGGTGAGCCCGATCCGGCTGCGCACGGTCGCGGCGACGGTGTTCACCAGGCCCGAGATCGCCGTTGTCGGTGTGCCGCAATCGGTGATCGACGACGGTTCGGTGACGGCGCGGACCATCATGCTGCCGCTGCGCACCAACGCGCGGGCAAAGATGTCGGGGCTGCGACAGGGCTTCGTCAAGATCTTCTGCCGGCGATCCACCGGCGTGGTGATCGGCGGCGTGGTGGTGGCGCCGATCGCCTCCGAACTGATCCTGCCGATCGCCGTGGCCGTGCAGAACCGCATCACCGTCAACGAGCTGGCGCAAACGCTGGCCGTTTACCCGTCGTTGTCCGGTTCGATCACCGAGGCTGCCAGGCGGCTGATGGCCCACGACGATCTGGACTGAGCCGACTCTCGGGGGCCGGACGAACTAGCCTGGGTGAAGCAGCTACCGACGAGTAACCGGACAGGAGCCTCCGCAGTGAGCAACCCGATTCAGGCACCGCAGAGCGCACAGACCTGGGCGGCGTCCTCGCTGGGACCTCGGCAACGTGCGTTGGCCTGGGAACGACTCGGTGCCGAGCAGTTCGACGTGGTGGTCATCGGCGGTGGCGTGGTGGGCACCGGGTGCGCGCTGGATGCGGCCACCCGCGGGCTCAAGGTGGCGCTGGTCGAGGCTCGCGACTTCGCCTCCGGCACGTCGAGCCGCTCGTCGAAGATGTTCCACGGCGGGTTGCGATACCTCGAGCAACTGGAATTCGGGCTGGTGCGTGAGGCGCTCTACGAGCGTGAGCTGTCGCTGACCACGCTGGCGCCACATCTGGTCAAGCCGATGCCGTTCTTGTTTCCGCTGACCAAGCGCGGGTGGGAACGTCCTTACATCGCCGCGGGCATCTTCCTTTACGACCGCCTCGGCGGCGCGAAATCGGTTCCGCCGCAAAAGCATTTGACCCGCGCCGGTGCTTTGCGATTGAGCCCCGGCCTGAAGCGCACCTCGTTGATCGGCGGGATTCGCTACTACGACACCGTCGTCGACGACGCCCGGCACACTATGACCGTGGCGCGCACCGCCGCGCATTACGGCGCGGTGGTGCGTTCCTCCACCCAGGTGGTCGCGTTGCTGCGCGAGGGCGATCGGGTGACTGGCGTGCGGGTCCGCGACTCAGAGGACGGCGCCATCACCGAGGTCCGCGGCCACGTCGTGGTCAACGCGACCGGGGTTTGGACCGACGAGATTCAGGCGCTGTCCAAGCAGCGCGGGCGGTTCCAGGTGCGCGCATCCAAGGGCGTGCACGTCGTGGTGCCGCGGGACCGAATCGTCAGCGACGTCGCGATCATCCTGCGCACCGAAAAGTCGGTGATGTTCGTCATACCGTGGGGGAGCCACTGGATCATCGGAACCACCGATACCGACTGGGATCTCGACCTTGCGCACCCCGCAGCCACCAAGGCCGACATCGACTACATCCTCGGGACCGTCAACACCGTGCTGGCCACCCCGCTGACGCACGCCGACATCGACGGGGTGTATGCCGGACTGCGGCCGCTGCTGGCCGGGGAAAGCGAGGAAACCTCCAAGCTGTCCCGGGAACACGCCGTGGCGGTGCCGGCGGCCGGGCTGGTCGCCATCGCCGGGGGCAAGTACACCACCTACCGGGTGATGGCGGCCGACGCCGTCGATGCCGCGGCCGAGTTCATACCGGCCCGGGTCGCGCCGTCGATTACCGAGAAGGTGCCGCTGATGGGCGCTGAGGGCTACTTCGCCCTGGTCAACCAAACCGAAAACGTCGGCGCGCTGCAAGGTCTGCACCCATACCGGGTGCGCCATCTGCTGGACCGCTACGGTTCGCTGATCGGCGAGGTCCTGGCGTTGGCGTCCGGAGCTCCCGAGCTGTTGAGCCCGATCAAAGAGGCGCCGGGCTATTTGAAGGTGGAGGCCGTCTACGCCGCCGTCGCCGAGGGGGCGCTGCATCTGGAGGACATCCTGGCCCGTCGGATGCGGATCTCCATCGAATATGCGCACCGCGGCGTCGACTGCGCGCGCGAGGTGGCCGATGTGGTCGCGCCGGTGCTGGGGTGGACCGCCGAGGACATCGACCGCGAGGTCGCGAACTACACCGCGCGCGTGGAGGCGGAGATACTGTCGCAGGCCCAACCCGACGACGTGTCGGCGGACGAGTTGCGCGCCAGCGCCCCGGAGGCGCGCGCCGAAATCCTCGAGCCGGTGCCCCTCAATTGAGCCTACGGTGAAGCCCGCGCCGCTTCCGGTTCGCGACGGATTGGGACCCGCCCGGGTGCGCCTGCACGGCGGGGCGGTACTGGCCGAGCTGACCGCCCGGTTCGGGCCGCCGGCCCGCGCCAAGGTGCTGGCCGGGGAGGTCGTCGACGCCGACGGCGCGGTTGTCGATGAGACCACGGTGCTGCCCAACGGGTCCTGCGTCTACCTCTATCGCGAGCTCCCCGACGAAGTACCGGTGCCCTTCGACATCCCGGTGCTGCATCGAGACGCGGACATCGTGGTCGTCGACAAGCCGCACTTCTTGGCCACCATGCCCAGGGGGCGACACGTCGCGCAGACCGCGCTGGTGCGGCTGCGCCGGGAACTGGGATTACCCGAGCTGAGCCCGGCGCATCGGCTCGACCGGCTCACCGCCGGGGTGCTGCTGTTCACCACCCGGCGGGAGGTGCGCGGCGCGTACCAGACGCTGTTCGCCCGCGGTTTGGTGGCCAAGACATATCTGGCGCGGGCGGCTCACGATCCGGACCTGGTGTTCCCGCGCGTTGTCCGTAGCCGCATCGTCAAACGCCGAGGCCACCTGCAGGCGGTCTGCGAGCCCGGTGTGCCTAACGCGGAGACGCTGATCGAAAGGATTTCGGACGGCTCCTACCGGCTGACGCCACGCACCGGACGCACCCACCAGCTGCGGGTGCAGATGGCCTCGCTGGGGCTGCCGATCGAGGGCGATCCGTTGTATCCCGACGTTGTTGACGTTGCGGCCGACGACTTCAGTACGCCGCTGCGGTTGCTCGCGCGGCGCATCGAGTTCACCGATCCGGTAACCGGGGTGCGCCGCGAGTTCGTCAGCCGCCGGCGGGGCCCGTGAACGAATCGGCCACTGCGGCGGCGCCTCAGTAACCGTGTGAATCCTGACCCGCGTCAGCCGGCTGCTGGAAATGCCCTATGGCTAGCCCGTCGGGATGCCCCCTTGACCGGCTAACCGCTGGTTGGCTAGCAATCACAGGTATATCGTTCGTCACATCCGGTACCTTGACAGGGAAGGATACGCGCCGCACGGGAGGCGTCGATGCGCAGTGTTTCAGGGCTTGTCGCGGCTTAGTCGACGCAATTTTCCATTGGCGTTACCCGCGCAGGGAGGGTAAGAAATCATGGACTTGTCGGCGCCTCCCGAGATCGTTTCGGCGCTTATCCATACCGGGCCCGGCGCGGGCTCGATGATCGAGGCCTCCGGCGCGTGGCAGCAGCTGGGTGTCGAGTTGGAGAACTCCGTCGCCGTCTACGCGTCGACGTTGTCGGGACTGATCGAAACCTGGAACGGCCCGTCCGCGATGGCCATGGTCCAGGCGGTCCAGCCCTATCTCATCTGGTTGCGCACCACCGCGCAGCAGTCTCAGCAGCTGGCCGCCTCGGCAGAGGCCGCGGCGTCGGCATTCGCATCCGTCCGTGCGGCGGTGGTCACGCCCGCACAGGTCACCGCCAACCGGACGCGGCTGGCGCAGTTGCTGGCAACCAACCGGTTCGGGAGCAACACGGCGGCGATCGCCGAAACCGAGGCCGAGTATCAGACGATGTGGACGAACAACGCGGCGGCGATGACTCGCTATCAGGCGGCCTCGGCGCAAGCCACCGCGCTGCCGCAGTTCTCGTCGCCACTGACGATTGCCAATCCGGCCGGGGCGGCCGCTCAAGCCAGCGTGGTGCCCACGGCCACCTCTTCTAACTCCGCCTCCGTACTGTCCTCGATCACGTCGGCGATTACCTCCTTCGACCCCAACACCGGTTGGTTCGGATTTGCGAGCACCTGGGGCAACCAGTTCCTCTCGTCCGGGTTTCCTATCAACCTCCTCGGTGTGGAGGCGCAGGTGGCGACCGCCCAGGGGGTTCAGTCTGTGGGCTCCGATGTTGGCCTGGGTCTGTCGGAGGGGGAGGCGGCGCTGGGCGCATCGGAGGTGCAGTTCGCCAGTGCGCTCAAGGCCGTTGGACCTGCATCAGCAGCACCTACGGCGGCGCTGGGGGTGGGAGTCACGGTGGGCAAGCTGACCGCGCCGCCCGCTGTGGTGGGGCTGTTGCCGGCGTCGCAGTCGCCGGTCCAACTCGCATCTGCGGTGTCGCCGCTGGCTGCGGGGGATTCCGGGTTTTCCGGGATGCCGTTGATGCCGATGATGGTGCCGCCGCCGATCTCGGCGGGCAGTGGCTGGCGCAAGAGAAAGCAGCAGAAGTTCGAAGACCTCGAGTACGGCACGGAGCTCCCGAAAAGGGTGGTGCAAAGGCCCCCAAGCGGGGGATGAGAGCCGACGATGGTGCCCCACAACTGCGGACGCCACATGCCGCCGCCCGGTAGGTCAACAGCGACCGGCAGCAGGACACCGAGAACTCCCGAATGGTCCGACGCGCCGCGTTCATCCCAACTGGGCCGTTCTTCAGGGTAAGCCGTGATGGATTTTGGCATGCTGCCGCCCGAGATCACCTCGGCGCTGATTCACTCGGGGCCCGGTGCGGGGTCGCTGATCGAGGCTTCGGCTGTTTGGCAGCAACTGAGCGTCGAGCTTGAGGACTCCGTCGGCAGCTACGTCTCGGTGTTGTCGTCACTGGCCGCGTCCTGGCGCGGTCCGTCGTCGACGGCGATGGCCAAGGCTATCGAGCCCTACCTCGCCTGGTTGCGTACCACCGCGCAGCAGTGCGAGCAGGTCGGTTCGTCGGTGCGGGCGGTCATAGCGGCGTTCGAGCTGACTCATTTCACGGTCGTGCAACCGGCACTGGTCAGCGCCAACCGGACGCGGCTGGCATGGTTGCTGGCCACCAACTTCTTCGGGATCAACCTGCCGGCGATCGCCGAAACCGAGGCCGAGTACGTAGCCATGTGGGTGAACAACTCGGCGGCGATGTATCGCTACGCGGCGTCCTCGGCGAGCGCCGTCGTGCAGCAGCAATTTTCGCTGCCTCCTGTGATCGTCGATCCGACCGGGCTGGCACCCCAGGCCAATGCGGTGTCCGCCGCCGTCAACCTGCCCTCGGCGGCGACGATCCTGGATCAGCTCGCCGCGTTCAACCCCAATACAGGTTGGTTCGGATGGGCCGACACCTGGGCAAACCAGACAATCGCCGCCGGCGGATATCCGGTCAACATCCTCGGCGTCCTGGCGCAATTGGCGACCGCCAAGGGGTTTCAGTCTTTGGGCGGCGAAGTTGGCCAGGGCCTATCGGAGGGTGGGGCGGCTTTGAGTGCAGCGGAGGCGGAATTGGCCAGCGCCCTCAGTGCCGCTGGATCGGCACAGGCACCTACGGCGGCGGTGGGTGTTGGAGTCATGGTCGGCAAGCTGGCCGCGCCGCCTGCTGTGTTGGGGATGTTGCCGGCGCCGCAATCGCCGGTGCAACTCGCAGCGGCGGTGTCCCCGCTTTCTTCGGGAGTGCCCGGGGGGCCTTTGATCCCGATGACCCCGATTAGGGCGCCGTCGGCCGCGGCAGGCAATCGTCGGCGCGACGGGCGAGACTACGACGACCTTGAATACGGGTCGGAGCTTTTGGGGACGGTGATGCAAAGACCGCCATCAGGGGGATAGCGTTCATCGCAACGGCTTAACCATCGCCCCCCTGCGTCGGCGGGCCGGATTGCCGCGCAACGCGCGCTAGCCGACGCTGGTGTGGAAGAGCAAACCCAACAGGTAGGTGATGGTCGCCGCACCGTAACCAATGAGCAGCTGGCGCAGCGCCGGGCGCAGTGGGGATCCCCCGGAGATGAGCCCCACGATGGCTCCTGTAGCCAACAAAGCGGCCCCGACCAGTACGGCGGCCACCACTAGCGCGGTGACACCGCCAACTCCCAGTAGGTAGGGCAACACCGGTATGAACGCTCCGCAGCCGAAGCAAATGAAGCTCGAAACACCGGCGCGCAGACCCGTGCCCACGGTCTCGCGCCTGTCGGGGTCAGGTCTCGCCATGCCGCGATGTCTGTCACCTTCGGCACCCAGGTCGCGCAGAACCTCGGCGGCTCGGCGGTCAGCCTCATCGGCACCCATACCGCGCGCCCGGTAGACCAGCGCCAGCTCGTTGGCGTCCAGATCAAGCTGCGGCAGCGCAGTACCGGCCTCAGGGCTGGGCGTGGAGGCCTCGAGCAGTTCCAGCTGGGAGTTAACCGACACGTATTCGCCGGCTCCCATCGACAGTGCTCCGGCCAGCAGCCCGGCCAGACCGGTGGCCAGCACGGTGTGGCTGGACACACCGGTGGCGCTGATGCCCAGAACGAGGGCGAGGTTGGTGGTGAGTCCGTCGTTGGCGCCGAACACCGCGGCGCGGAAGCTACCTGACAACCGGTCGCGTCCCCTGGTCGCCAGCGCGCGGACAACCTCGGCGTGGATGTGTTCATCGGCGGCCATCGTGGGTGTGGCGTCGCGGTCCTCGTCATAGGATGACCGGGTTTCGGATCGCTGTATCAGCGCCAGCACGAACACAAATCCAAAGTGATGTGCCAGGAAGGCGAGCAGGCGCGTGCGCAGGGGGACGCGGCCCGCCGCCCCGAGCTGATCGCCGAGCAGCTTCAACCAATGTTGCTCGTGGCGAGCCTCGGCGTCAGCCAGCTCCAGCAGGATCGCGCGTTCCTCGCCGGTGCGGCGCTGGGCTAGCTGGCGATAAATGGCGGCTTCGGCGCGTTCGTTGGCCAAATGCTGGCGCCAGCGTCGCAACTCCGACGGGCGTGGCCGATGGGTTGCATCCGAAGAGGGACTAAGCCGACGACCACTTCGGCCGGGCATTCCCTCAGTTTCCACCTGAAATCACCGCCTGTGCATCGTGGTGTGCAGAGGAGTGGGGATTCCGACTGGCCGCCATCGTGGAAAGCAAAAAGCAAGTGGCCGTCCACGGGGAATTGAACTGACCGTTCATGACGGAGGGCGGCCAGCACCCACACCACCGCGAGGACGACCGCCACCACAGTGTCTGCCATCCGGCAGTCATTGGCAACCCGATGCGAACCAGCCAGCCAGGCGATCCCGCCGACCGTCAGGCCACCGACGGTCACCGCGACCAAAACCGGCTCGACCAACCGGGACAGCCGCACGAGCAATTCACGTGCCGCAGATCCCTTACCGCCCACAGCATTCCCTTCGGAATACGGTCAGTCGCCAGCTGACCCGGCTCTTTCAAGTTGACTAGGGCCAGGTGTCACATTCGTGGACCGCGGTTACCAGTGCAACCTGAATTGAGGACTCAGGTCACTAGAAAGGTCCGGCAAGTTCTGGTGACCATTGGTCGCGTGACTGGTATCTCTTCGCCTGGGGCGATTTCGATTTCAACCATTACCGGCGACTCGGTGGCGCGCATCGCCGCCGACGCCACCGTTGCCGACGTCGCGAAGGCCCTCGTGGCCGGCGACGTGGGAGCCATTGTGGTCGGCGACGACGAGCTGCCCGCCGCGCTGGTGAGCGAGCGCGACGTCGTTCGGGTGGTGGCCGCGGGTAAAGATCCGGCTGCCGTCCCGGCCACCGAAGTGGCCACCACCAAGCTGGTGTGGTGCGACGCCGAGTCCACGGTCAGCCAGGTGGCGAACCGGATGATGGACCACTACATCCGCCACGTCCTGGTGGAGCGCGATGGCGCGCTGGCCGGCATCGTCTCGGCGCGTGACCTGCTCGGCGTTTACAGCGCCTATGGCGCCGACCCGGATCTCGATTCGGCGTGAAAGGGCGCATCACCGCCCTGGTCGGCGGAAGCCTGACCGCCGTTGCCGGCTGGGACCTATTGCAGCGCCGCCACACGATCTTGCGCAACTACCCGATCGTCGGCCACCTGCGGTTCATCCTCGAAGCGGTCGGCCCGGAGCTGCGCCAGTACATCGTCACCGACAATGACGCCGAACGGCCCTTCAGCCGCGACCAGCGTCGCTGGGTGTACACATCATCGAAGCTGGCCAACCGGTACTTCGGGTTCGGCACCGACAACGATCTGGAACGGGTCCACAACTACCCGATCATCAAGCACGCCGCGTTCCCCGTGTCGGCCCCGGCCGACGAACCTGCCCATCCCGACCCCGCCGTGCCGTTACCGGCGGCAAAGGTGCTCGGCGGCGCGCGGGGCCGGGCCAAGGCATTCCGGCCCCCGTCGTTGGTCAACGTCTCGGCGATGAGCTTCGGGTCGCTGTCCGGCGCGGCCATCACCGCGCTCAACAAGGGTGCGGCCATGGCCGGCGCCCTGCACACCACCGGTGAGGGCGGGGTGTCGTCGTACCATCTCAACGGCGGCGACCTGGTCTGGCAGATCGGTACCGGATACTTCGGCTGCCGCAACGACGACGGCACCTTCAGCCTTCCCCGTCTGATCGACCAGGTGGCGGCGGCCCCGTCGATCCGGGCCATCGAGATCAAGCTCAGCCAGGGAGCCAAGCCCGGCCTGGGCGGCATGCTGCCCGGCGCCAAGGTCACCCCCGAAATCGCCGCGATCCGCGGCATCCCGGTCGGGGTGGACTGCAAGAGCCCCGCCGGACACTCCGCATTCCGGGACGTGGACGGGCTGCTCGAGCTGGTGGAGACCATTGCCGCCGAGACGGGTTTACCGGTAGGCATCAAGTCGGCGGTCGGAGAGGCACCGTTCTGGGCCGAGTTGGCGGAGCGCATGGCCCGCACCGGAAGGGGCGTCGACTTCGTGACCGTCGACGGTGGCGAGGGGGGCACCGGCGCCGCCCCACTGGTTTTCAGCGATCATGTCGCGCTGCCCTTCAAGTGGGCCCTGCCCCGTGTCTACCGGGCCTTCGCCGAACAGAGCCTGCAACAGGACGTGGTGTTCATCGGCTCCGGCAAGCTGGGCATCCCCGAGAACGCCCTGCTGGCGCTGGCCATGGGCTGCGACATGATCAACGTCGGCCGCACCGCCATGTTCTCCATCGGCTGCATTCAGGCCCAGCGCTGCCACACCGGCCGCTGCCCGTCCGGTGTCGCGACCCAGTCACCATGGCTGCAGCATGGGCTCGACCCGGCGCTGAAATCGGTGCGCTGCGCAAACTATCTCGCCACCCTGCGCTTTGAACTGCTATGCCTGGCCCGCGCCTGTGGCTACGTGCACCCGGCCCTCGTGCCCCTCGACGCGATCGAGCTTCTCGACGTCGACCTCAAGAGCGTTCGGGCCGACGAGTTGCTCGACTACCCGCCGGCATTGGGCCTGCCCGGCCCGGCCGACATCGACGCGATCACGACCGTGATGGCGGGCGAAACCTTGCACCCCGCCCGCCACTAACCGGTCGTGTGCGCCTAACCGGTTGCCTGCGCCGCCGCGCGGGACTTGATCATGCGGTTGCGGACGACGTGTTCGACCAGGATTGGGACGAAGGCCTGGATCGGTGCGTCGACGAATTGGCGAGCGGCTTCCTCACACCAGCGCCTGATCTGCGCGGTTCGCTCGGCGTCGCCGAGCCCCTCGTGGGCAACCAACTTTTCCGCGACGTCGGCGACAGACTTCTTTTCCGCGACGTCGGCGACAGACTTCGCAATCGGCGTACCGCTGGGTGGAGCGGCGGCGGCCGCATCGTTTGCTCGGGCCTCGTCCAGCGCTTTTCGGGCGACCTCTTCGCTGGCGTCCGGCCGGACGACATGCAGTGTGAGGTGGCGACCGTCCTCCCCGATCAGGATGACACTGGTTGGCTCGTCACTGCTGAAGCCCAGCAATTCGATGGTTTGGCCGCCGATCTCGGCCAGTTGCGGCGTCGGGGCCCAGCCATTGCGGCGGTAGCCCACCATCACGACCTGCCCCAGCCGGTCGGACACCGACGCCACCAAGTCCGGTAGCTCGTCGACCAACTCCGGCGACCGCGGCCACCAGGCCCCGTCAATATGCTCCGATGCAGACCGATAAGGCTTGAGCTGCAACCGGTTTTCGCGCTCCATTCTCGACCACCTGCCCGTTGAGGATGCGGATTGCCTGCAACCCGCCGAACCCCCCGATCCAACGGTACGGGCGTCTGGACCCGCGCGCGACTCGAGTGCCGAAGCCGGGCCGAAAAAGCCGCCACCGCGCGCCACCCGGTATCCAAAGTGTGTACCGAATGTGAACAATGGGTAGCGGCAACTACTTTCGGTCAATTCCAACGAACGACAGCGCCGGCATCACCGGGACGGCACTGGCGCGCCGCTCCACTCGTCGCCGACGATCCGCCGCCGCAGGGTCTCGGACGCTCGGACCATCAGGTCGGGAGCCAGCGCCGACGCCGAACTCGCCACCCCGGCGGCCAGCAAGGCCTGACCCCAGGCGAGCGGGCCCACGGGGGTACAGCCAAACACGTGGCTGAGCCCCGGGGTGGTCACCACCACCGCGAGCGCCCCGAGGGAGCCGATCGTCGTCGTCACCACCAGCGGGCCGTGCGAGTCGACCAGTGTCTGGGCGAGTTGCGTGCTGACCAACGCGATCAGCGCGACCGTCGCCGCACGGCTTGGGGTGCCGGTCGCGGCGGCCATCGACCACCCCAGCGTGGCGCCGACCGTGGTGGCCGCGCCGCGAATCCCGATCGCGCGCCACATCGCCGCCTCGTCCCGCTCGACCTCGTCGCTGCTCGTCTGCGGGCTGACCGCCAGTGCGGCGGCCGGCAGCGCGTCGGTCAGCATGTTGACCAACAGCATTTGGCGGGTGTTGAGCACCGATCGGCCGGTCAGGATCGTCGTGATCAGCGCGAAGCACACCTCGCCGAGGTTGCCGCCCAGCAACATCGACACCGCCGACTGAACCCGCCGCCACAGCTGCTGGCCCTCGTCGAGGGCGTCGAGCAGCGCCTCGATCCGCTCATCGAGCAGCACCACGTCCGCGGCCGAGCGGGCCGCGTCGCTACCCCGCGCCGCGACCCCGATGCCCACGCTGGCCGCCCGGATCGCCGCGGCGTCGTTGACCCCGTCGCCGACCATCGCCGTGACCAGCCCGGCCCGTTCCAGGGTCTGGACCACGTCAATCTTGTGCTCCGGCGTCATCCGTGCGAAGACCAGTCGCGATGCGACCACCTCAGCCCGCTGGTCGGCCGACAGCGCTTCCCAGTCGCCGCCCGTGATCACCTGTTCGGTGCTCACTTCGATGCCCAACTCCCGGGCGATCACGGCCGCGGTGGCGGGATGGTCGCCGGTGATCAATCGGACCCCGATACCACGGTCGGCGAGCGCCTTCAGCACGGGCCGGGCCATGGGTCGGGGGGTGTCCGCCAATCCGAGCAGACCGACCCAGGTGAGCCCCGATGTGCACAGGTTTTCCAGAACGTCGGGATCGGCCGCGGCCGCCGCGGCCTGTTCCGGGCTGAGCTGGCGCTCGGCCACCGCCAGCACCCGTAAACCGTCGGCCGCCATCTCATCGACCTGACGGGCCAAAGGTTCTTTGCTGGGCTCTTTTCTGGTGCCGGGGTGGTGGCGGAGCGCCGACGAGAGCACCTCGGGTGAGCCCTTGATGGTCAGCCGGGTGCCGACGAGCGCGGCCGCGAAGGGACGACCGGACTGGAACGGCAGGAACGCATCACGTCTGAGCTGCGGCTGCGGCCGCGAACCGTCACCCCGAACCGAGGGATCGTCGACGGCGCGGTGGATCGCGTCGTCGGTGGCATGGTCGACGCGGTGGGTGTGGCGCGTGTAGCTCGTGGTCAGCGCCGCATCCAGCACCTGTCCGGGGCTGAAGCCCGTCGTCGGGCGCACCGCTTTGACCTTCAGCCGGTTCTCGCTGAGCGTGCCGGTCTTGTCGAAGCACACCACGTTCAACCGGGCGAGAGCCTCGACCGAGTGGGGGTTGCGGATCAGCACCGATTCGCCGGTGAGCCGGCGGGCGGCGGCCTGCTGGGCCAGTGTCGCAACGAGCGGCAATCCTTCGGGAATGGCGGCGACGACCAGCGTGACCGCGCTCGACACCGCCTCATGCAACGGGGTGCCCCGCGACACGCTGAGCAACCCGACCAGACCCCCGCTGGCCACACTGAACGGCAGCGCCCGCCGGGTGATGTGCCTCAGCTGCCGCTGCAGGCCGATCTCCCGAGACTTTCTCGGGGCCATCGCCAACGCCCTGCGCATCTCGGTGCGTGAACCGACCGTGGTCACCACGGCCACCGCCGTGCCGGCAACCACGGTGGTGCCCGCATAAAGCATGCAGGTCCGTTCGGCCAGCGGAGCGCCCGGTGTGGGTTCGGTCTGCTTGGACACCGGCAGCGACTCGCCTGTCAGGGTGGATTCGTCGACTTCGACGTTCGAAGCGTGCAGGAGCCGGGCATCGGCGGGGACTACCTCGTGGGCGTGGACTTCGATGATGTCGCCGGGGCGCAGCCGTTTGGCGGGCACCTTCTCGTTGCGGTGCTTATCCAGCGAGCCCACCCGCCGTCGCGCGGGCGGCTCCTGCACGGCCAGCAGGCGATTCAGAATGCGTTCGGCGTGCAGCTGCTGCTCGGCCGACAACGCGGCGTTGACCAACATCACATTGCCCACCAGGACCGCGTCCAGCGGCGAGCCGAGCAGCGCGCTGGCCAACGCACCGGTGGCCAGCAGCGGGGTAATCGGGTCCGACAGGTTGGCGCGCATCTCGTCCGCGAAATCACGGACCAGTCCCCATGACGCCGCGGCGGCGCCGTGCAGCACACGAACCGGTGGCAGCTGCTGCCACCAGACCGATGATTCCTCGGGGTGTTCGTGGGAGGGACAGGGCAGCAGCCGCTGCACCTCGGTGATCGGCAGACCGTGCCAGTCGTGAGCTGTTTCGGGCTCCGGCGGCGGGTCCTGGAAAACCTTTGTACCGGCCCGGAATCCGAACCACAGGCTGACGGCCATGCCGACGTTGATCGATGTCGAACTGCGCCCGGGCACACCGGGAATCAGCATCAGCGCGCCGATCAGCGAGGCCGAAGCCGATAGCCGAACGGCGTTGTCGGTGGCGGCGCGCGCGGCGGGCAGCGCGTGCAGCAAACGCCAGGCGCCGGTCAGGTCTGACACCAACACGTCGGCGTCCCAGGCCGGAGGACGATCGTCTCGGAGTACGCCGATCGTGACGTCGGACCGATGCGCGGCCCGCATCTCCGAAGCGGTCAGCAGCGCCACGGTGGCGCCGCCGGCCTTCAGTTCGGCGACAGCCGCTGCGACCGCGTTGTCGATCGAGTCGGTCGACTCGCCCGAGGGATACAGTTGGTCGAATCCTTGCGCCAGGGAACGCAATGAGTCGTCGTCGAGCGAGAAGACCCGCGGGTGCGAGCGCCGCGCTTCGGTAACCACCGCGGCGGCCAACGGATCGCGAACCGGGCTGATCAGCGCCTCGCCGGAGCCGCCGGCTCCGGGGATATCGGCCAGGTTGTGCCAGCCCGGGCTCAGCCCGTCATCTTCGAGCGCGGCTCGAACCGCTTCCCAGGCATCGGCGCGCAGCGAATCCTTCGCGCCACGAATGCGACTGACCATCAATTCGTCGGTGTAGAGCACGCGCGGGTCGATCATGATCGCGTCGATCCGGTCGAGCGTCCGAAGGGCGCGGGGACGCAGCACCAGCGTGTCGTGCTGGTCCGTCAGGCCGCGGCCCATCGCGCAGCCGAAGGCCTCCCGGACGGTGCGCAACGGCTTTGGGACGGCGGCCAGTGCGGCGGCACCGGCCGTGTCCGGGTTGCGTGACAGCAGCCCGACCACGGCGGCGGCGCCGATGCCGGCCAAACCGATGCGGTTGGCGTAGCGTTCCGCGGGCCCGCCGGGCGGACTTGGCATGCTGCGGGGCGTCCAAGCCGCATCGTCGGGCACCGGCTGGCTGGCCAGCCCGGGTTCATGCCGACACCACGTCCGCCGACCGTTCCATGCCTCGGCCGCCAGCATCGAGCGCGTAGCGGCCTCCGCGACCGCCGCCGTCGGCGACAGCGTCAACGCGGCCGTCGCGGCGTTGACGAAACCGAACAAAACATCCGTGCCCTCCGGCCCGATGCGGCGCTCCAGCTCTTGGCGCAGCCGCGGCAGGTGGTCGGCCAGCGTCGGCGGCACGGCCACCAAGTCGGGCAGCCTCGGCAGCCGCAGCAGGCTGCCGGTCAGTGAGAGGCCAAGGCCCACCGTGGCCGCCGCAGCCGCCACCATCCGGCCCATCAGCAGCGCGTCGTCGCCCGGCAGGCTGGCCGGGTGGCCTCGCGAGCCGCGCGTTCGGTCGCGCCGTTCGGCCTCGGCGACGATCCGGCAGAGCTGCGCCGCCGAGGGCGCGTCGGCGGCTTCGGTGTCCACGGTGACCACCAGCCGCGCAAGGGTGCGGTTCAAGAAGGCCCGGCGCACGCCGGGCGTTGCGCGGACCGCCGCCAGCACGTCCGTGGCAATCGCCGAGGCGTGCTTACCGCCGAGGCCCCGCACCTCGATCCAGCGCCGCGGACCATTGGTGCTGTTACGCCGTGCCGGGGGACCGCCTATCGCCTCGATCGCCGCGCCCGCCGTCGCGCGGGTCAACGCCGGGACGTCCGGCGCGGCACGGGCCAATGACCTGCCCATGCTCGCCGCGACCCCGCCGCCCAGCAGCGCGGTGCTTGCGGCGGTGCTCGTGACGACGGCGCTCGCGGTAACCGCCATCCGGGTGCCCGCCGCGGCGGCCCGCAATGGTGCCGCCAGCAGCCCGAAACCCGGTAGACCCCGCGGGGTGATCACGCCATTCACGGTACCCAGCACCGAATTCTCTGCTCGACTCAGAGCTGATTGGACGGGCGTCGTTGAGCGGTGCGGGCCACCGCCGGGGCGGGCCGGCCGACATGGATGAAACGCGCGGCGCGGCGCTGAATCAGATGTCCGTGGCCGCGAGTTCGGACAGGCTGGCCGAAAACTCGCATCGGCTCGCTGTAGAACACTTTCTTGGTCGCGTCCACGAGGACCAGGTAGGTGACGATAAACACGGCCAGCGCCGCGTAGAACTGCCACGGCAGCGGAACGAAACCCAGTTTGCGGCCCAGCGGCGTAATGGTGAGCACAATGCCGACCACGTCCACCGTCATCAGCGTCACGGTCAGCAACGTGCCCGGCCTGCTGCGCAGAAACGGCACTCTGCGGGTACGGATCGCGAAAACGATAAACGTTTGCGTGAGCACGTTTTCCAGGAACCACCCGGTGTGAAACGCCACCTCCCCGGCGTGCAGCACGCCGAGCATGAACCCGAAGGTCAAGAAGTCGAACAGCGAGTTGATCGGGCCGAACGTAAGCATGAACCTGCGGATGAACGCGACGTTCCAGTGCGACGGCGCATCGCGTTGCTCCTCATCGACCAAGTCGGTGGGGATCGCCAGCTGGGAGGCGTCGTAGAGCAAGTTGCCCAGCAAGATCTGGCTCGCCAACATCGGCAGGAATGGCAAAAACGCCGAGGCCGCCGCGGCGCTGAACGTGTTGCCGAAGTTGCTCGATGTGCCCATGAACACGTACTTGATCGTGTTGGCGAAAATCCGCCTGCCCGTGGCCACGCCGGTGGCCAGCACGCCCAGATCCTTTTCCAGCAGCACCACGTCGGCGGCGTCCTTGGCGACATCGGTGGCGGTGTCGACGGAGATGCCGACGTCGGCGGCGTGCAGGGCCAGCGCGTCGTTGACCCCGTCGCCGAGAAACCCGACCGATCGTCCGGTGCGCCGCGCCGCGGTGACAAGCCGTGCCTTCTGCTCGGGCGAAATTCGGGCAAAGATGCTGTAGTTCTGGGCGGCGTGCGCGAACTCCTCATCGCCGAAATGCTCCATCTCCGCGCCGGTGATCGTTCCCCTGGAGGCCAAACCCAATGCGGCACAGACCGTTTCCGCAACCCGGGGGTTGTCGCCAGTGGCGATTTTCACTTCGATACCCATCGCGGCGAGCTCGGCGAGGGATTGTCGGGCGGCGGCCTTCGGTTCGTCGGCGAAAACGCAGAACCCAACCAGCATCAGCTCGGACTCGTCATCGGCGGTGATGGCTGCCAGTTGTGGCGCCGGCCTGACCGCCACGGCAACCACCCGGCGCCCGGCCTCGAACAACGCCGTCAGCGTTTGTTGAGCGTGCTGCGGTGTGCCCGAGCAGCGAGTCAGCACCTGCTCGGGTGCGCCCTTGACCACGAGGAGCCGCTTCCCCTGGTCATCGACCAGGGCCGAGGTCGCCCGGCGGGTGTGGTCGAACGGCAAAAAGGCCACCCGCGCAACGTCGTCGCCGACGAGCTGCTGCGCACCTGGGTGCGCCCAGAGCGCGCCGTCCAACCCGTTGGTCACCGTGCCGTCTGCGGCGGAATCGATGTCGCAGGCCAGCAATGCCAAACGCAGCACCGAGTCGGTGTGCACTCCGGCCGGGTCGACGGTATCGACCAGGCTGATGCGGCCCTCGGTCAAGGTTCCGGTTTTATCGGTGATCAGGATGTCGATATCGCCGAAGTCTTCGATGCACACCAGACGCTTGACCAGCACCTTGGCCTTGGCCAGTTGCCGCGAACCGGTCGCCAGGGCGGTGCTCACCACCGCGGGCAGCAGCTGCGGTGTGATGCTGACGGCGATGGCCAGCGCAAACAGCGCCGAAGTGATCAGTGGCCGGTGCAGCATCAAGTTGGTGACCAAAATCATCGCGGTGAGCGCGATCGCGACTCGCAGCAGCAGATAGGAAAACCGGCGCAGACCGGCCTGAAACTCGGTCTCGGGTTGCCGCTCACTCAAACCGGCCGCGATCCGGCCGAACTCGGCGTCGTTGCCGGTGGCATAGACGACGGCCAGGCCCTCACCCGCGCTCACGATCGTGCCCATGAACGCCAGGTCGGCCATATCAGTCAGCGCGACACCAGCCGGCACCGCTGTCGCTGACTTCTCCGAGCCGGCCGATTCTCCGGACAGGATGCTCTCGTCGCATTCCAGCGCCGCGGTCTGGATCAATCGCACGTCCGCGGGCACGGCCTGCCCGAGCGACAGCCGGATCACATCACCGGGTACCAGCTCGCGGACGCCGACATCGGTGAATCTCCCGTCGCGTTTCACGATTGCGGTGTGGCGGACTCGGGAGTGCAATGCGGCCGCGGTCCGCTCGGCGCGGTACTCGTTGAAAAAACCCAATCCGATGCTGGCGGTCAGGATCACGCCGATGATCAGCGCCTGGTTGTGGTCGCCGAGGAAATACGACAGCACGGCGGTGAACGCCAGCAGGATCAGCACGGCGCTGTTCAGCTGGCGGGCGAGCACCGCCCAAGCGCTGACGCGATGGGTGCGGATTGCATTGGGGCCGTACCGGACCAGGCGTTCGCAGGCCTGGGCACTGGACAGTCCATCGACCGAGCTCTCCAACCGGCGCAGCACCTGCTCCGCCGAAGCGGCAGCAACCTCCTGGGCGGTCACTGGTTCACGCACCTCCGCCTCGGTGGCCATGTAACGCCCTGATCCATACAGCCGTTCCCAGTTGTGATCGCCCGAGTGCTCTCGGCGCCGCCGTAATGGACGCAGACTAACCGGCAGCGGCGTCACTGCGGGGAGCCATTTAGACACAATTTCTCGTGCCTTTCGTCACTTGCCGGCGGGGCGTGAACTCGCCTGGCTTCGACGAGAAAGATGTCCTTGAAGGCGAAAATTTCCCTGTTGTTTGCCTGCGACGCGCACTTTGGTATTCAAAGCTCTGTCGCATCGGCACCGTCATGGTCAATGATTGCCGTGCGGACTCGCGGCAGCTCCGCGCGACAACTCGGGTTCAGGGAGGCTTCACCCATGCGGACCGCCTATCACAAGCAGCTGGACGACCTGGCCACGCAATTAGGAGAGATGTGCGGGATGGCCGGGGTGGCGATGAAGGGCGCGACCCAGGCTCTGCTGGAGGCCGACCTCAGCGCCGCCGAGCAGGTGATCCGCGACCATGAGCGGATCGTGGCACTGCGAGCGCGAGTCGAAAAAGAAGCGCTCGCGCTGCTGGCGTTACAGCAACCGGTGGCCGGCGATCTGCGGGCGATCTTCAGCTCGATTCAGATCATCGCCGACACGGAACGAATGGGCGCGTTGGCCGTGCATATAGCCAAGATCGCCCGTCGGGAGCATCCGAAGCACGTACTTCCCGAGGACGTCCGCGGGTGCTTCACTGACATGGCAAGGGTGGCAATCGCGTTGGGCGACAGTGCGAAACAGGTGCTGGTGTCCCGTGACCCGCAGCAAGCCGCTCAACTTCGCGACCAAGACAAGGCGATGGACGATCTATACAGGCACTTGTTCGTTGTGCTGCTAGATCCGGAATGGGAGCACAGCGTCTCCGTCGGTGTGGAAGTGGCGTTGTTGGGCCGCTTCTTTGAGCGCTTCGCCGACCACGCCGTGGAGATCGGCCGTCGTGTCATCTTCATGAGTAGCGGCGCGCTACCTGCCGAGGATGAGATCTCCACCTACTGAGGGCGTGGCGGCTTCTGGCTAGGCGTGGTCGCCACCAGCGTGGCGTTGGGGTCCGCTGTTATTTGGTCGGTGCTGGTGTTGTAGTCGAAGAGTTCGGCGTAGCGGCCCCAGCCGATGGCGGTGTCGAGTTGTCGTTGGGCGTCTTGGGGGTTGAATCCCTGTTGCAGGATGTCGAGGAAGAATCCGGCGCGCAGGTTGCCGTCCGGGCAGTCGTGCAGAGCGTGGCAGATGGTGCGCACCAGCGGCGCGCGCGTGCGTGCTTGCTGGGCGAAGATCTGCTTGCTGGCCTGGATATCGGCGACGGTGAAATCCTTGCCGGTGGGGGACAATTCGAGATCGGCGCCGTTGACGCGCACGAAGTCGAGCAGCGCTGCGGCGTCCACGAGGGGCAGCAGGTCTTCGGCATCGATGCCCAAGTCGGTGGCGATGTCGGGGATGTCGGCGCGCCCACCTTTGCCGTAGACGATTTCGACCAGCCCGGCCAGCCCGCCGACGGTGGCTCTGGGTAGCGGGTGGCTGGTGGGGGTGGCGGCGCCGGGTTCGACCAGCGTGGTTGCCGGTCCGGTGCCGGTCAGCAGTCCATACAGTTTGTCGACCAGCGCCTCAAAGGATGGCGAACGGCGGTCGCGGGGACGCTCGAGTTCGATGGGGAATTCGGCCAGGACGCGGCCGGGATTGCTGCTCAGCACGATGACACGGTCGGCCAGCGTGATCGCTTCTTCAATGTTGTGGGTGACCAGGCAGATGGCCTTGGTTGGAAATTCTTGGCCGGTCCACAGACTCATCAGCTCGCTACGCAGGTTTTCGGCGGTGAGGACGTCGAGGGCGGAGAACGGTTCGTCCATCAGCAGCAGATCGGGTTGCAGCACCAGGGCCCGGGCGAACCCGACGCGCTGGCGCATCCCGCCGGACAATTCTTTGGGGTAGGCGGATTCGAAACCGTCGAGGCCAATCAAATCGATGGCGTCCACCGCACGGTTACTCCGCTCGGCCGGGGCGATTTTGCGCGCTGCCAGCCCGAGTTCGACGTTCTTTTGCACGGTCAGCCAGGGCATCAGGGCGAAGTTCTGGAACACCATCGCGGTACCAGGGTTGGCGGCATCGAGTTCGGCGCCGTGGTTGCGCGCCGCACCGCTGGTGGGGGCGATCAGTCCGGCGATGATGCGCAGCAGCGTCGACTTGCCGCACCCGGAGCGACCGAGCACGGCGACGACTTCGCCCGCGCGAATGTCGAGGTTGATGTCGTCGAGGACCAGCAACGTGCCACCGTCGGGCTTGCCGAAGCTTTTGCTGACATGGTCGAGATGGATGATCACGTCGTCTTCAGTCATGGGAACCTCCGTCAAGCTCAGGATCAGGATAGGGAGAAGCGCCGCTCGGACAGGCGGTAGAGGCGCTGCCACAGCACGATGTTCGTCGTCACGACATAGAAGCTCATCGCGATCACGCCGATGAGCAGGCGCGGCGCGTCGCCGACCGCGGTGGCATGCGTGATGTATGCGCCCAGCCCGACAGCGGACAACGTGGTGTGGTGGTACTGGACGACCTCGGCGACGATGGAAGCGTTCCACGCCCCCCCGGCCGCGGTGATGCCGCCGGTGACGTAACTGCCGAAGATTCCGGGCAGTATCAGGGTGCGCCACCTCAGCACCGTGGGCAGCCGCAGGCTGGCGGCGGCGTCGCGAAGCTCAGTGGGGATCTCACTGGCCCCGGCGATGACGTTGAACAGGATGTACCACTGCGTACCGAGGGCCATCAGCAGGATGCCGCCCCAGTTGATGCTGATCCCGGTGGCAAGCAGCACGGCGGTGAACAACGGGAACAAAAAGTTCGCCGGGAACGACGCCAGCACCTGCACCACCGGCTGAGCCAGCCGAGTCACCTTGGGATTCATGCCAATCCATACTCCGATCGGCACCCAGATCAACGTCGAGACCACGACCACCACCACGACACGGGCGAAGGTGGCCAGGCCGAGCAGCGCCGCGTGGCCGACTTCGGCGAAGCCAACGCTGCCGGCGATGTACTCGATCACCCGGAACGCGCCGTAGCCGAGCGCGACCATCACGCTGAGAACGAATACGACGTCGCCGGTGCGGCGGCGCGCGGTTGACGTTTTCAGCGGAGGCCCGGTCGTCCCGAACACCGCCGTCACCCGGTCGACCGGATAGACCAGCCGCCCGAGCGGACGGCCGACGATGCCAGGAACGCGTGAGCGCCGCAGGACGTCCAGCGTCACACTGCGCGGCGCTTCGATGGCCGCGGATTCCTCGATGCGGAATCGTTCGGCCCATGCTGTCAGCGGCCGCCAGAACAGCGCGTTCACCCCGATGATCACCACGATCATGGTCGCGATGGCCAGCAGCACCCTCGTCAGATTTCCCTGGTCGCTGGCGGATGCGACATAGGCGCCGATCCCGGGCAGGGCGAACTTATGGTTGTTGACGCTCAAGGCTTCCGACGCGGTGAGGAAAAACCAGCCCCCGCCGAAACTCATCATGCCGTTCCAGACCAGCGGAATCACCCCGCTGGGCAGGTCGACCCGCCAGAACCGTTGCCATCGTGACAGCCGCAACAGGCGGGAGGCCTCGTCGAGATCGTGGGGTTGGGTGATCAGCGATTGATAGAACGCGAATGTCATGTTCCACGCCTGCGACGTGAAAATCGCGAAGATCGACGCGCATTCCAAGCCCAGCATCGAACCGGGAAACAAGGCGATGAAGCCGGTGATGGTGATGGCGAGGAAGCCCAGGACCGGCACGGATTGCAAGAAGTCCAGCAGCGGGATGAGCACCTTTTCGGCGCGGCGCGAGCGCGCCGCCGCGGTGGCATAGAGGAACGTGAACACCAGCGACAGGCCCAGCGCGATGAACATGCGCAGCAGCGACCGGGCAGCGTAATACGGAAGGTGGCTGGGGTCGGTGGACACCGATGAGGGTGCGCTGGGTACCGTCCACGGCACGGCCGTCCCGCGGCCGACGCGCACCACCAACCACAGCAGCACCGCGGCACCAACGAACACGGCGACGTCGGCGGCCCAGTTACGTGTCGGGCGCGCCGCCACCGCCACACCGCGGCCGGGAAAAGTGTGAACCACGGTCATTCGCGCACCGCCCGATACTGAAGCGAAGTTGAGGAACTGACGACTCCGGTGGAGCCAGGGCCAATGTTGGCGCAATCAACGGCTTTTCACCACCCGTGCGCCGGTTGTGGTACGCAGGGTGAATCAGCGGTAAACGATCGCCTGCAAGCCCGCCGAGGCCTAGATTCTGCGACCGGCGACGCTATCCGTCTGACAGGCGTTCATGCCCGTTCATCATGAGGCCGAGAAGGCGTCGCACGGGCACGCGGCAGTCCAAGCCGTCGGACAGGGTGCCGCGGGCTGAAGAAGCTGAACGTTACTGTGGGGGTTGGCCGGTCGGCAGATCAGAAAGCCCGGCCTGCAATCCCTGCTTCACCTGGTCGGTGGCAGGAGCTTTGCCGTCCGAAACCGTCTCAGCGCAGCTACAGCTGAGGGTGCTGAACACGCTGGGGTCAGCGCCGGCAGGTGCGGCAACCCCCACCGCGGCACCGACCGCAAGAGCGACGCTGACCAAGATTTTCGATACCACGTGTGTTCTCCGCGCTAGTTGGTATCAAAAATCTACGACGCGGAAAGTCGGATACCTGTCACCGAGGCGTTGCGATTTCGTTAAGAAGCATATTTCGGGCAGTACGCCCTTATGCTGGCGCCGACGAAGTATCCGGCGTGATAGCCGTCCAGGTTGCTGTTGCTCTGTACGGTCGAGGCGACCTGCGGCGGTGTCTTGCCGTTATCGAGCTCATCGCAGACCTCGTGAGCGGCGATGAGCGCCTTACCCGGTGACCCGAAGTTGATGCCCTTGGCGTTCAGTGCCGACAGGAACGCGTCATCGGTGGCGTCGGCGTGAGCGGTCGGTACTGCTAGTCCGACCGAGCCAAGCGCGGCCAGCAGGACCAGCCGGGTGGCCGCCAGGAGTAGCGAGGGGCTGAGCAGCCGAATTCGGATGCTCGTCATTTCGGATATCCCCACGATTTCATATACTCCCACGGAGCGGAATTGCCATTGGTTGCTGGCAGCAAGTCAAGCCGCGAAAACTGCACATTACAGCCACATTACAGCGTTGGATGATCCAATGGCCGCGGATTGCGATCATTGCAACACGCAAGCCCCTTCCGCCGCCGGCCACCAATTGTTCATCAGGAAGCCGGAAAGGCATTCCACGAGCGCGGTGATTAGCTGGGGACCGGACTCAGATGAGTGCCGCCTCGAGAGGGACGCAAATCGCTGAGCGCCTGCTGGATTCCCAGATTTACCGGGTCCGTAGCGGCGCGGCTGGTGCTGGTGGCTGTCTGCCGACAGCTACAGCTGAGGGCGCCGAACGAACTGGGGTTGGCGCCCGCCGGCGCTGCAACCGAAACTGCGGCGCCGAGCCCGATTGCAATGCTGACCAATACGTTCGTCGTCAGTTCGTGGTATGCGATTCTGCGCGCCGCCGGCCCGCGAATTTGACGCATACCATCATGGTGTTGATATGTCCGCATATTGCGGGCAGTACGCACGCTCGGCGATCGCGACAAAGTACCCGGCATGCTCGCCGTCCATGCTGCTGCTGCTCATCACGTCAGTTGCGATCTGCTCCTGCGTTTTGCCCATATCAAGTTGATGGCAAACCAGATGACCGGCCGCGATGGCGGACTGCTTTGACTCGTGTTCGATGCCGTCGTTCCTCAGCGCCGCTATGAACGCATCATCGGTAGCGTCGGCGTGAGCGGTCGGGGCTGCTCCCAGCGGGCCCAGCAGCGCGGCCGCCAGTACCAGGCCTGCAGCCGACAGCAGCCAGCCAGGATAGCGGGCGCGGTTACTCGTCATTTCAGTTACTCCCCTTAAACACAGGTGTGATTGTTGATGACACTAAGTCTGGCCGCGAAGGTTGCCAACACGTTACCGAATGGCATTATCCAATTATCGCCGACGTTGCGAACGTGGCAACATTGGGTCCGGTTCCGCCCTGCCCCCTGCTGGGTCACCAACCGGGACCGCCCGCCCTCGTCGATCCTCGAGTTCCATCGGTAACTTGTCGGCATGCCGTACGCGCGCTGGTTGTCGCTCACTCTTCTGGCGGCATGCGTGGTCGGTTGCGGCGTGCGACACGTTTCGGCGGCCAGCGCTCGAGATCTGCCCGGTACGTTCCGTTCCGGCGGCATGGACCGAACTTACACATTGCATGTGCCGCCCGGCGACCCCGTCGGCTTGGTGGTCAGCCTGCACGGTGGCGGCGGTACCGGAACCGGACAGCAGGTTCTGACCGACTTCGACAGCGTTGCCGACGCCAACAACCTCCTGGTGGTCTATCCCGACGGTTATGAGAAAAGCTGGGCCGACGGGCGGGGGGCTTCGCCGGCGGATCGCCGCCACGTCGACGATGTCGGGTTCCTGGTTGCGTTGGCAGGCAAGCTGCAAAACGAGTACAACATCGCCCCCGGCCATGTCTTCGCCACCGGAATGTCCAATGGGGGCTTCATGTCCAACAAACTGGCTTGTGACCGCGCCGATGTCTTCGCCGCGATCGCGCCGGTGGCGGGCACGTTGGGCGCCGGCCTGCCCTGCAATCCGTCGCGGCCGGTGTCGGTGCTGGAGGCGCATGGGACCGCCGATCCGCTGGTGCCGTTCAACGGTGGGGCCGTGCGCGGTCGCGGCGGGGTCAGCCACGCCATCTCGGTTAATAGCATGGTGGACAAGTGGCGTTCGGCCGATGGGTGCCAAGGCGATCCGTCGGCGCAGGTGTTGCCCGACGTCGGGGACGCCACCGTCGTTCACCGCTTTGATTCCACGGCATGCGCGGCGTCCACCGAGGTGGTTTTCTACCGGATCGACAACGGCGGGCACACTTGGCCGGGCGGCAAGCAATATCTGCCCCAGGCGATCATCGGGCGTACCTCGCGTGCGCTCGACGCCTCGGAAGTCATCGCACAGTTCTTCCTAGCGCACGCCCGTAGCTAGCTTGCGCGGCCTGTGGGACCGCGTACACGGTCGGAAACTGTGGCTGAAGCGCGATCTTGTTACTATGCCTCATGGCTGCGAGGAAGACGGCAGTTCGGCGTGCCCGGACTGGGGATGAGGAGCCGGCGGCGACCGTCCCGTCTGTACCGTTCAAAGGAATTCGATTGGAAATCAATCGATTTGGCGCCGCACTGAGTATTCTGGCCACTGGCGCACTGATGTTGTCGGCGTGTGGCGGTGACAACAAGGCTACCGGAGGAAGTGCGACGACGGGCACGTCGTCGGTGAAGGTGACCTGCGGCGGCGAGCCGACTTTGCGGGCCAGTGGTTCCACGGCCCAGGCAAACGCAATGACCCGTTTTGTCAAGGCTTTCGAAGAAGCCTGCTCGGGGCAGTCCTTGAACTACACGCCCAACGGTTCCGGCGCCGGAATCGGCGAATTCGTCGGCGACCAAACCGATTTCGGTGGCTCGGACTCGCCGCTGAGCAAGGACGAGTCCACCAGGGCGGAGCAGCGATGCGGCTCGCCGGCGTGGAACCTGCCGGTGGTATTCGGCCCCATCGCCATCGCCTACAACGTCAACGGCGTGACTTCGCTGAATCTCGACGGTCCGACTGCGGCCAGGATCTTCAACGGCGCCACTACCGCCTGGAACGATCCTGCAATCCAGGCCCTCAACCCAGGTGCCACCTTGCCCGCTGAGCCGATTCGTGTCGTGTTCCGCAACGACGAGTCCGGCACCACGGATAACTTCCAGAGATATCTCGATTCCGCTTCCAACGGCGCGTGGGGAAAGGGCGCCGGAAAGAAGTTCAACGGTGGAGTCGGCGAGGGTGCCAAGGGCAACGACGGCGCCGCCGCGGCCGCCAAGAGCACCGAAGGGTCGATCACCTACAACGAATGGTCGTTTGCCCAGGCGCAGCACCTGAACATGGCCGGGATCATCACGTCGGCCGGTCCGGACCCGGTGGCGATCAGCGCGGACTCGGTGGGCAAGACGATTTCTTCTGCCTGGTTCATCAAGGATGGCAACGACCTCGCCCTCGACACGATCTCGTTCTACCGGCCAAACCAGCCTAACTCCTACCCGATCGTGCTGGCGACGTATGAGATTGTCTGCTCGAAGTATCCCGATTCGAAGGTCGGAACGGCCGTGAAGGCGTTCCTGCAAAGCACGATCGGCGCCGGCCAGAATGGTCTGGCGGACAACGGGTATGTCCCCATTCCGAGCGAGTTCAAGTCGCGATTGTCGACCGCGGTCAACGCCATCTCATGAGCTGAGGCGGTTTGGCCCGAAGACCGCTAACCGCCCCGATACCTCGGGCAGTACGCGGCTACGCTCGCGCCGACAAAGAACGCGGCGTGATAGCCGTCCAGGTTGCTGTTTGCCATCACCGCAGTCACGACGTCGGTCTTCTGCCTACCGAGGTCAAGTTCATCGCAGACCTCATGGCCGGCAACGATCGCGGCTTGCGGCGACGGGAAGTTGATGCCCTTGGCCTTCACCGCGTCCACGAACACGTTGTCGACCGCGTCGGCACGCGCGGTCGGGCCCGTCATTCCCGCCAGGCTGACCAGCACGACCACGAGAGCAAGGCCGGCCAACAGGGATCGCACGGGTCGGGGCGAGCGCACCTGGCTGGTCGCCATTGCTGGAACCTCCCTGCTGATCAGTCCTGGCGGCAAGCCAAGCCGCTGACATTGCGATCATCCCACGCCACGATCGGATGGGCGAAAGTCCACGGCGCGGACGAGGCCCTGGCCGATTCAGCGCTGGCAGGACGGGCACCAATACGCCACCCGCTCACCGGTGTCGTCGTATTCGATGTGGGTGCCGCAGCGACGGCAAGGCTGCCCGGCTCGCCCGTAGACCCACAGTTGCCGGCCCGCCCGGGTGTCGCCCGTGGTGCAGCGGTTCCAGCGAAAGCGGTTAACCCACAGCATGTCCCGGGCTCGCGACGCCAAGCGGTGTGGGTCGGCGACCGCGCTCACCGGAGCGGTGGGCAGATGTCCGCTGACGAAACACAGTTCGTTGCAGTACACATTGCCCACCCCGGCCAGCACTCGCTGGTCCAGCAACGCCTCGGCGAGCGGCCGGTCCGGGCGCACAGTCAGGTTGGCGGCCGCACGCGCGGGGTCCCAGTCTTGGCCCAGCAGATCGGGCCCAAGATGGGCGACCGCGTCGCCGTCGTGGTCGCGCTCCAGGATCTCCAGCACGCCCAGGTCGACGCCGACAGCGCGAATGCCGTTTGCTTCCAGAATGATTCGTGCCCGGTGATCCACCCGCACCGGCCGGTCGCCGACCCGCCAGCTGCCGTCCATCTTTAGATGCGAGTGAATGCTGGCCCGCCCGACTCGGATGAACAGGTGTTTCCCTCGACTCAGCACTTCGTCCACCACCTGCCCGGTGAGGTCGACGGTGGCGAACCGCGGTACCCGGACATCGCAGCGCGTCAGTGTCTGTCCGGCCAGGTGCTGTCGCAGCATCGCCGCGGTATGCCAGACGGTGTCACCCTCGGGCATTGGTTACCGCAGCCGCATTCCGCGTGGGGTGCGGGCGAAGCCGGCGTCCGACAAAGCCTCGATGACCGGATTCGGCCCCCCGTCGCGCGGCTGTAAGGCCGGAACTCCATCGACGCGTTCGACCAGGATCGACGCGACGCGCCGGGCGGCGACCAGGTCGGCCAGAGCCGCTGCCGCCGCGTGATCGGCCGTGGGATCGTCGGTGAATGCCAGCAACGATCGTCCGCCCCGCTCGAGGAACCAAGCCAGCTCGCCGTCCACCAGCACGACGAGTGCGCCCGCCTTGCGGCCCGGTCGTGCCCCGGGGCCCTCGCCGTTGCAGGCCGGCCAGGGCAGGGCGGCACCGTAGGGGTTGGCCGGGTCGGTGGCGGCCAGCGCGACGGCGCGGTAGTCCGGTCGTTCCGGGTCTTTGAAAGAGCCGGGGCCGTCGGTGTAGCTGCGCAGCCGGTCGACGGTCGATGCGACGGCGAACTGGGCGCCGCCCAACGACTCGACGAAATAGCCACGCTGGCACCTGCCGGCCTCCTCGAATGTGCTCAGCACCTTGTAGAGAGTGGCGAACCCGCCCGGTACGCCCTCGGCCGCCACCGCGCCTCGGGTCAGCACGCCGTGGCGGTTCAGCAGCAGCTCGGCCTGGTAGTGGGCGCGCAGCGTGGAATCCGGCTCGGGAGGCGGCAGCGCCGACCATCGGCCGGAAACCGCCGGGTCGATGGTGCGGGACTGGGCATGCGCGACGCTGTAGCGGCTCAGACGGGGCGGGCGATGTGCCCGGTGCGCCGGCGCGGAGCGCTTGCGTGTTCCCGCGCCACCGAGCATGGCGCGGACTGGGGCAAAGGTGTCGCCGGTGACCCGGCCGGCCCAGATCAGTTCCCAGAGAGCGGCTTTCAGTGTCGTTCCGCCGATCTCGTCCCGGGCGAGCTGGCGGAAGAAGTACGCGCCACCCCCGGCCAGCGTGTCCAGGATCGCGCGGTGGGCGTCGGTGAGGTCGATGTCGGCGGGCACGGCGAGCGTCATGGGCGCCGAATCGCTTGCGTGTAGGGCGATCCAGCCGTCACTGCCCGAGATCGACCCCGCCCCCGACCAAGTGATCTCGCCGGTCGCGAGCAGTTCGTCGAGCATCGCGGGGGAGTAGTCACGCACGCGCGGCGCCAATACTAGTGGTTCGATCGCCGAGGCCGGCATCCGAACACCGGCCAGCTGATCGATCACGGACGCCAGGCCGTCGATACCTGACTGGCCCGACGACACCCGGTGCCAGGCCGGCAGGAACCGCCCGTAGGCGGCGGTGCTCACCGGCTCGACCTGGGCGCGCAGCGCCGCCAGCGAACGCCGCCGCAGAATCCGCAACACGTCGGCGTCGCACCATTGCTCGGCGCCGCCGGCGGATACCCCGGGCATCTCGGGGGCGGCGACGAAGTCGCCGCGCACCAGCCGGCCTCCAAGAGTCCCCGGGCTAGCCAGCCGGCCCAACACGTCGGCCGTCACCCGCAGTCCCAGGCCGAATCTGGCCGCGGCCTCGGCCGTGGTGAACGGGGTGTGCGTGCGCGCGTAGCGGCTCAGCAGCTCGCCGAGCGGGTCGGCCACCTCCCCGGTGAACGTCGCCGGCACGCCCGGCGGAACCGCCACCCCGACTCCGTCGCGCAGCCGGCCGATGTCTTCGACGGCCACCCACCAGCTGCGGCCGGCGAACGACACGGTCAGCGCGCGCCTGGTGGCGCGCAAACCCTCCAGCCAGCCCCTGATGTCGGTGCCGTCGGCGACGCTGGCCCGGGCGGCGACCTCGTCCTCGGTGAGCGGACCCAGCAGTCGCAGCAGGTCCGCGACCGCTTCGGCGTCGCGGGCGGCACGGTCAGCGGACAGGTGTTGTAACTGCCGGCCGGTCGCGGCGATGACCTCGGGATCGAGCAACTCGCGCAGCTCTACCCGGCCGAGCAACTCGGCCAGCAGCGTGGTATCCAGCGAGAGCGCCGCGGCGCGGCGTTCGGCGAGCGGGGTATCGCCCTCGTAGACGAACGCGCCGACGTAACCGAACAAGAGCGACGCCGCGAACGGCGAGGGTTTGGCGGTCTCCGCTTCGAGCACCCGCACCCGGCGCTGCGCGATGCCAGTCATCAGCCCGACCAGGGCCGGGACGTCGTAGACGTCCTGCAGGCATTCGCGCACGGTCTCCAGCACGATCGGGAAGTCGGGGTATTTGCGGGCCACGTCGAGCAGCTGGGCCGCCCGCTGACGTTGGTGCCACAGCGGCGAGCGGCGGCCGGGGTGTCGGCGGGGTAGCAGCAGAGCGCGGGCCGCGCACTCCCGGAACCGTGACGCGAACAACGCCGAGCCACCCACTTCGGCAGTGACGATCGGGTCGATCTCGTCGGCGTCGAAGACGAAAAGCTCTGCACCCGGCGGGGTTTCCTCCATGCTGTCGGGCAATCGCACTACGATGCCGTCGTCGGAGGCGGTGGGCTTCTCGTCGATCCCATAGCGTTCGCGCAGCCGCCGGCCCACGGCCAGCGCGAGCGGTCCGTGCACCCGCAGCCCGTACGGCGAGTGCAGGATCACCCGCCAGTCGCCCAGTTCGTCACGGAACCGCTCGACCAGCAGGGTGGTGTCGGTGGGTACCACCCCGGCCGCGGTCCGCTGCTCGTCCAGCAGCCCCCACAGGTTGTCGGTCGCGTAGGCGTCGAAACCCAAATCCGCACAAAGTTTGTCGAACGGCTCGCGGTTCAGTCCGGCCAGTTCGCCGGTGAACGCGCCGAGTGCGGCGCCCAGCTCGGCCGGGCGGCCCACGTCGTCGCCGCGCCAGAACGGCAACCGGGCCGGCTGGCCGGGCGCGGGGATCACCAGCACGCGGTCATGGGTGATCTCGGTGATCCGCCAGCTGGTGGCGCCCAGCGAGATGACATCACCAGGACGGGACTCGTAGACCATTTCCTCGTCGAGTTCGCCCACCCGCGAAGGCTTCTCCGACTCGGTAGCAAGGTAGACCGTGAACAGCCCGCGATCGGGGATGGCGCCGCCGGAGGTGACGGCCAGCCGCTGCGCACCGGGCCGCGCGGTCAGCGTGCCGGTGTCCCGGTCGTAAACCAATCGCGGTCGCAGCTCGGCGAACTCGGTGGACGGATACTTCCCGGACAGCAAATCCAGGGTGGCCTCGTACACGCTGCGCGGCAGGGTCGCGAACGGAGCGCTGCGGCGCACCGTGTCGAACCACCGGTCGGCGTCCAGCGGCTCCAGCGCGGCCGCCGCCACGGTCTGCTGAGCCAGGATGTCCAGCGGGTTGGTGGGCACCCGCATCGTCTCGATCTGACCGGCGAGCATCCGCTGCACGCTCACCGCGCAACCGATCAGGTCGGTGCGGTGCTTGGGGAACAGCACACCCCGGGAGACCTCGCCGACCTGATGTCCGGCCCGCCCGATGCGTTGCAGGCCGCTGGCCACCGACGGCGGTGCCTCCACCTGGATCACCAGGTCGACCGCACCCATGTCGATGCCGAGCTCAAGGCTGGAGGTCGCCACCACCGCTTTGAGCAGTCCGCGTTTGAGGTCCTCTTCGACCAGGGCGCGCTGCTCCTTGCTGACCGAGCCGTGGTGGGCGCGCGCCAGCAGCGGGGCCGCACCGAAGGTCTGGCCGCTCCCCAAGATGTGCGCCGGCGCCCCACCCGGCACCTTCGGGTTGGCCTTCAGATTAGCCGGGGCCGAGAGCTCGATGCCACTGCGTTCGGCGTGAATCTCGTTGAGCCGTGCGGTGAGTCGCTCGGCCAGGCGCCGCGAATTGGCGAATACGATGGTCGAATTGTGCGATTCGATCAGATCCACCAGGCGCGCCTCGACATCGGGCCAGATGGTGTTGTTGGCCAAGTTCGCCATGTCGGGCACCGGGACCTGGACCGTGAGCTCGAGGGTTTTGGGCGACGGCGGAGCCACGATGGTCGTGCGGGATTGTCCGGACAGGAACCTCGCCAGCTCCTCGGGCGGACGCACGGTCGCCGACAACCCGATGCGCTGCGCGGGCCGGCCCTGACGTAGGTCTTGTGACAAATCCTGGAGTCGCTCCAGGGAAACGGCCAGGTGTGCGCCGCGTTTACCGCCGGCGATGGCGTGGATCTCGTCGACGATCACCGTCTGCACGCCGGCCAGGGTTTCGCGCGCGGCCGAGGTCAGCATCAAAAACAGTGACTCCGGGGTGGTGATCAGCACGTCGGGCGGGCGGGCGATGAGCTGGCGGCGGCGCTCTGGCGGGGTGTCTCCGGAGCGGACCCCGACGCTGATGTCGGGCGCCGGCAGACCATGGCGATGGGCGATCCTGGTGAGCCCCGCCAGCGGGGTGCGCAGGTTGCGCTCGACGTCGACCGCCAGCGCCTTGAGGGGTGACACGTACAGCACGCGCGTGCCTGCACGCCGGTCGGGAGGAGTCGCAGGATTGGCCAGGGTGTCGAGGGCCCACAGGAACGCGGCCAGCGTCTTGCCGGATCCGGTCGGCGCGATCACCAGGGTGTTATCGCCATTGGCGATGGCGTCCCAGGCGTTGGCCTGTGCGGTGGTCGGCGCGGCGAAAGTGGTGTTGAACCACTCGCGGGTGATCGCGCTGAACCGGCCCAACGGGTCGGGGCTCCCGCGGTCGGGGGGCCGGGGCTCAGCCGGCCTGGAACCAGCGTTAGTGCTCACCTGACCATGGTGCCAACCGGTACCGACAGCAACTGCCTGGTTTTCTCACATTCTGGCGGTGAGCATCGCCGCTTCGGCCATTTCGGAAGGAATTTCCGGTACCCGAGCGATCGTGTCCAGCAGCGTGTGCGCACAGGCGCTGGCGAGCCGCTCGGCGTCGGTCGTGGGGTCCATGATCCGCTGGCGGCAAATCTCGAAGGTAAATGCCAGCCAGCCGTGCAGGATCACCCGCAGGTCCCGCTCCACCTCCGGTGCCAGCGTCTGTCCCGGGGTCGCACTCACGAACTCGCCGACGCGGCCCATGATGTGTTCCATCTGGCGGTTCTTGGCTTCTTCGTCGATGCCGAGCAGAACCGGGTCGGACCGGCCGAGACCGACATACGCGGCCCACGCGGACTCCGGATTCTGCTCTTGGTAGGCCATGTAGGCCAGCACGCCGACCCGGATCTCTTCGAAAAACGTGATTCCGTTGGGTGGCGGGCGCTTGGTGCTCTCATACAGCCGGTCGGCTTCGTCCCGGACCACCGCGGCGAAAAACGCCCGTTTGTCCGGGAAATAGTGATACATCAGCGCGCGAGATACTCCGGCGCGTTCGGCTATCTCGTCGATGCGGACCTCGTCATAGGGTCGCTTCCCAAAGACTTCTGCCCCCAGCGCGAGCAGCTCGGCACGGCGATCCTCAGGGGATAGCCGCCTTCTGGCTGTCGGCATGCGTCAAATAGTACCCACCAAACGTGAGATCTAAGCATGCCGCTTTCAGCCGAACTGCACGCCCTGGGCCAGCGGCAACTCGGTCGAGTAGTTGACGGTGTTGGTGGCGCGCCGCATGTAGGCCTTCCACGAATCCGAACCAGATTCCCGCCCGCCGCCCGTCTGCTTCTCACCGCCGAACGCGCCGCCGATCTCGGCGCCGGAGGTGCCGATATTGACGTTGGCGATACCGCAGTCGGATCCGTCCAGGAAAAATTCGGCCTCCCGCAGGTCCGTGGTGAAGATCGCCGACGAAAGTCCTTGCGGCACACCGTTATTGAGCGCTATCGCGTCATCGAGGTCGTCGTAGGTCAGCACGTAGAGGATCGGCGCGAAGGTTTCGGTCGCCACGATGGCGGTCTGTGCGGGCATTCGCACCACGGCGGGCGCGACGTAGTACGCGCCCGGATGGTCCGAGCCGTCGAAGTGAACGCGGTCGCCACCGACGACCTCGCCGCCATCGGCGCGTGCCTGTTCCAAGGCTCCCACCATGTCGCGGTAGGCCCTCTCGTGAATGAGTGGCCCGACGAGCGTGCCCGCGGCCGACGGGTCGCCGACGGGCAGCTGCCGGAAGGCGGCGACGACGCGCGCCGCCACGTCGTCGGCGACCGAGCGGTGGACGATCAGCCGGCGCAGGCTGGTGCAGCGCTGACCGGCCGTGCCGGCGGCGGCGAACACGATGGCGCGCACCGCCAGGTCCAGGTCGGCCGCCCGCGTCACGATGGCCGCGTTGTTGCCACCCAATTCCAGCAGCGCCCGCCCGAAGCGCCCGGCCACCCGTGGGCCGACCGCCTGCCCCATCCGCACCGAGCCGGTCGCGGACACTAGCGCGATCCGGGGATTGTCAACCAGCCGCTCACCAAGGTCGCGGTCGCCCAGGATCAGACCGCTCACCGCGGGCGGGGCACCGACGTCGGCGGCGGCCCGGCCGATCAGCGCCTGGCAGGCCAGAGCCGTCAACGGCGTCAGCTCCGAAGGCTTCCACACCACCGTGTCCCCGCACACCAGCGCCACCGCGGCGTTCCATGCCCAGACCGCAACCGGGAAGTTGAACGCGGTGATCACGCCGACCACACCGAGTGGATGCCAGGTTTCGAGGAGCCGATGCCCCGGGCGTTCCGACGCGATCGTTCGGCCGTAGAGCTGCCGCGACAGGCCGACGGCGAACTGGCAGACGTCGATCATTTCCTGCACCTCGCCCAGCGCTTCCGAGGTGATCTTGCCCACCTCGAGCGTCACCAGCGTCGCGAGGTGGTCCTTGTGTTCGGTGAGCAGCTCGCCGAGCCGGGCCGCCAGTGCGCCACGCGCCGGTGCCGGCATGCTCCGCCATGCCGAAAACGCTCGATCGGCGTCGGCAATGGTCCGATCGGCCTGCTCGGGCCTTGTATGCGCGACGGTGAACAGCACGTCGCCGGTGATCGGTGTGCTGGCGGGCAGCCCCTTCTCGCCCGGCTCGCCGCGGCTGACGTCGGCTCCGATTGCCTCTAGGGCGCGACGTGCCCGAGCACGCAACGCGTCGGTGCTCGTCATGCGCCGCTCCTCCTCATCGCGTCGCTCTGCATCGTCGCCGGCGTCGTCGTCATGCGCCGCTCCTCCTCATCGCGTCGCTCTGCATTGTCGCCGGCGCGGGCAGGTTCACTGCGGTGCCTCCTGGGAAAGCGCTTCGTAAAGTGCGTACGGGTCATAAATATCGCGGCCGATCGCCCCGGCCAGCCACTGCACGTCGTAACCGGAATCGTCGGCGCCGTCAGCGGCCGCGCTGTCGCGGTCCAGGTTGGACCGGAAGATGCCCGCCGCCGAGGCGGGCAAGAAGTCTTCGTAGACGATGGGTGCCGACGGGTCGCCACCACGGTAGTAGGCCAACCCCTCGGCGGCCATCTCCTTGTCGGTCGACGGGAAGTACTGGCCCCAGACTGCGGCCGGGTTGGCTTCCCCAACAAGCTGAGCCATCGCGGCGTCGTAGCGCTCGCGCCCGCGCGGGGTCAGCGCGACACCGCGCGACTCGACTTCACCGAACCGCACCCGCAGGTTTCCGGAGGTGAGGGCGCCGTCCCTGCGGCGAAACAGGCATCGTTCGGCGAGTGCGCGAAAGGAGCTCTGGCGCAACAGCACCGCGGGTCCGGCGGTCCGGGGCGGGCCCTGGATGGCGTCGGTCATGGTGATGCCGCGCTCGGTCATCCGCCGGTACAGATCGTCGATGTCGAGGACTCGCGGCGTCAGGTGATTGATGTGGGTGGAACTGACCCCGGCGATGTCGGCGGCCACCGCAGACACCCGCGACAACTCGTCGTACCAGGATTTCTTGATCGGCTCGCGCGACAGCGCGAATGCCGACACCGCCGCCGCGACGAATGCCTGCGCCTCGTCGGCGTCGCAGGCACCCTCGGCGGCGATGATCCGCGCCCGCGCGAGCAACGCCGGGTCGAACAGTTGGCGCCGCGCGATGAAGGTCTCCACGCGGGTGCGCAGGTCAGGTTCGAAAAACCGGCGGTCCCGGGTGGCCAGCATGGAAGTGAACACCCGGAACGGATTGCGCGCCAGCTCGTTTGCGTCGATGGGCCGAAAAGCGGTGGACACCACCGGAATAGGCGACTTCGCCGAACGCAGATCGTAGTAGCCGACCGGCGCCATGCCGAACGCGGCGAACAAATCGGCGACGGCGGCCAGTTCGGCCGGGCCGCCCACCCGGATGGCGCCATGCCGCTCGGCGGTAACCCGCTGCAGCGAGCCAAGGCGTTCGGCACCTCGATGGCGTGCCACGTAATCGGCATTGACCTGCCCGCTCACCTCGACCAACGTGGCGTAAGCGGGCACCTCGCCGGCGTACATGGCCGACAGCCCGGCGGCGAATTGCGCCCGCAGCTGCCAGGTCACCAGCCTTTTAGCCGAGCTCATCCGCACCGTCGCTGCGATAGTCTCCGGCCATGAACGAGACGCTCGACGACATCGACCGGATCTTGATGCGCCAGCTGGTCGCCGACGGACGCTCCACTTTGGCGGAGCTGGCCGCAAGTGCCGGGCTGTCGGTCTCGGCGGTCCAGTCGCGGGTCCGTCGATTGGAGTCTCGCGGTGTGATATCGGGGTATTCCGCGCGCATCAACCCGGAGGCGGTCGGCCACCTCCTGTCAGCGTTCGTGGCCATTACTCCTCTGGATCCCTCTCAACCCGACGATGCGCCCGCCCGCCTGCAACACATAGAGGAGATCGAATCGTGTCACTCGATAGCCGGCGAGGAGAGCTACGTCCTGCTGGTGCGCGTGGCGTCCGCGCGGGTGCTCGAGGACCTGCTGCGACGAATCCGGACAACGGCCGACGTGCAGACTCGAAGCACTATCATTCTCAATACTTTTTACAGTGATCGGCAATACATACCATAATATTTCCGGTATATGCGTCATGATTCCGTAAAAATCGGCTATTATTGGCGGCATGACCGCGGCTCGGAAGTACCTCGTGCTTGCTGAAGCGCCCGCCGACTTGCCGACCGAACCCGACCAGGTGCATGAGGTGCTGTCGCGCAGCATTCTGGCCGACGGTTTTGACCTGGTGCTCGATCCGACGCGGTCGGCCGGCTCGTATCTGGTCGACGCCCGAGACGGTCGGCGCTACCTCGACATGTTCACTTTCTTTGCCTCGTCGGCGCTGGGCATGAACCACCCGGCGCTGGCCGACGACGACGAGTTTTGCGCCGAACTCACGCGGGCCGCGCTGAACAAGCCGAGCAACTCCGATGTATACACGGTCGCGATGGCCCGCTTCGTTGAGACCTTCGCACGCGTGCTGGGTGACCCGGACCTGCCGCACCTGTTCTTCGTCGATGGCGGCGCACTGGCGGTGGAGAACGCGCTCAAGGTCGCGTTCGACTGGAAGAGCCGGCACAACGAGAGGCACGGCATCGATCCGGCCCTCGGTACCCGGGTGCTGCACTTGCGCGGAGCGTTCCATGGCCGCAGCGGCTACACCATGTCGCTGACCAACACCAAGCCGGTCACGGTGGCCCGCTTCCCGCAGTTCGACTGGCCGCGCATCGACGCGCCGTTCATCCAGCCCGGCCTGGACGGGGCGGCGATGGATGCGCTGGAAGCCGAGTCGCTGCGCCAGGCCCGCGCGGCGTTCGAGGCGTACCCGCACGACATCGCGTGCTTCATCGCCGAACCCATCCAGGGGGAGGGTGGCGACCGGCACTTCCGGCCGGAGTTCTTTGCGGCGATGCGTAAGCTGTGCGACGAATACGACGCCCTGCTGATCTTCGATGAGGTGCAGACCGGCTGTGGGTCCACCGGAACCGCTTGGGCCTACCAGCAATTGGGTGTCCAACCCGATGTTGTGGCGTTCGGCAAGAAGACGCAGGTGTGCGGGATCATGGCCGGCCGACGGGTCGACGAGATCGCCGACAACGTCTTCGCGGTCACGTCACGGATCAACTCGACGTGGGGCGGCAACCTGACCGACATGGTGCGGGCGCGCCGCATCCTGGAGGTGATCGAAGCGCACGAACTGTTCGACCACGCCGCCGAACAGGGTCGCTACCTGCGTAACCGGCTCGACGAACTCGCCGACGACTTCCCGGCCCTGGTTCTCGACCCTCGCGGCCGCGGCCTGATGTGTGCGTTCAACCTGCCGACCACCGCCGACCGCGATGAATTGATCCGCGAGCTCTGGCGGCGTGCCGTAATTGTGCTGCCCGCCGGTAAAGACGGCGTTCGGTTTCGTCCCGCTCTGACGGTTTCGCGAGCAGAAATCGACGCGGCGATTTCTGCCGTACGCGGTGCCCTGAGGGCGGTGGCCTAGGGCTGTGGCGGTTTACTTGGTTTGCTGCCGGGTATTTGCACCCAGGTGATTACCCGCGAGGTGGCCGAAAAAACCGTCGTGGCGCGGTAACTATTGCGACGCCGCGAACGATGGAATAAGGGCAGCCCGAAGCGGAATATAAGGGGCAAGGATGCAGAAGGCGGATGAGCGGTCGTCTGGCGATCGCTTGGGACAGGAAGACGGCGAGGTGCGCGCCGCCATCCGGTTTGCCGTCCTGGCCGCGGTTGCGGGAGTCGCGTTCTTCATCCTGGCGGCATTGTGGGTCAGCACCTGCCCGGGCGTGGGCGTCGACACGGTGGCCTGTGGCGCCCCCCAGCGGACGCTGTTGGCGCTCGGGAGCCCGCTGATCTTGTTTGCCGCCGGGGTGTGGGCGTTTCTGCGCACCTACCGTGTGTGGAAGGTCGGGGGTACCTGGTGGGGATGGCACGGCGCCGGCTGGTTTTTGTTGACGCTGATGGTAGTGACGCTTGGCCTGGGCGTTGGGCCAATCGCGGGCCCGGTATTGGCCCTTTGACCAGCATTAACTACACGACCCACTGAATTACGGGTCGGCTCTTACCGCTGCCTCGCAGCGCGCTCGCGCCGCGGACTGCCGGGGTTCGGGACGCGCCACCGCTCATCGATGCGGGCCACGCGGCGATGCTCCACGACGAACCACAGCGCCCCGGCGACCGTTCCGAGCACGGCGATGAGCACCGTCGTGGCGAGCCACTCGTAATGTCCGTAGGCGGCGGCAGCCGTAGTGCTGATCATGCCGGACAATGCGACGGCCAGCAGGATGAACCCGGGCCAGAAGAGATTGTCCTTCATCGTGATGCCGGCGTGCGGTTGCGTGGTCCGGAAATGATCCGTCGGATCGTGATGCCTATCGCCCATCACCTCTCCCTCCGTCATCGGACGGGATAACAAAAATGCTACTCACTCCGCGGGCCTGGCGACACTGAAAACTTTGCCGGTCAGCTGCGGCTCAGCCCGCGGGCAAATCGGACGGGTCAGGCCGAGCCGGCCGCATCGCGAACGAGCGCCTCCGGGAGCGAAATCGCGCCAACCGTTGTCACAAGCCACACCACAATCGTTGCGGCAAGCCAGGACGCAGCGCCGCGGATGGTGAGCCCGTGAGTCAATACCGAGGCGAGACCCAACGCGACGAGGGTCAACACCAGGCCGGTGCCGCCGAGGAGCAGCGATGCGTATGCGCGGGGCAACTTCAAGATCAACAGAGACAAGGTCGTCTGCGCTGCCGAGAACAATACGACGGCGACGATGAATCCCGACGCCGACACCGAGATGCCGGGGACAACCCAGGCCGCCACCAGCAGTCCGATCGCCCACGATCCCAGAAGCACTGCTGCACGCAGCAGGATCTGCTTCATGCCAATAAGTGTAGGTCTCGAAGTCGGGACTGTTAAGAAACCTGTTAAGGATCGTCGCCGCGGTCGTGCATCCCGATCTTCATTGGGGTTATTCGCCGCGTCGAGTGGGTATCAGCTCTAAACCATGATTGAGTGCCGAAAGGGTTGCGTTAGCGTGGTCACCCCATGACATCGGTTGGAACCTACGGTCCACGGCGGGCTGCAAAGCCGTAGTAGTGTCAGTGAAACATCGCCGGGAGACCAAATGACCGATGCGGGATTGCGCGCTAACAACCGTCAACGCGGCCAGCGCGCCGTCGAACTACACGTTGCGGCACGCCTGGAAAACCTGGCCCTGTTGCGCACGCTGGTCGGCGCCATCGGCACCTTCGAGGACCTCGATTTCGATGCCGTGGCGGACCTGCGGCTCGCGGTAGACGAAGTGTGCACCCGGTTGATCCGCTCGGCCACTCCCGGCGCAACGTTGGTCGTTGTGGTCGACCCGCACGACGACGAGTTGGTGGTGGAGGCTTCTGCGGCCTGCGACACCCACGACGTGGTGCCGCCCGGCAGCTTCAGCTGGCATGTGCTGACGTCGTTGGCCGACGACGTGCGGACTTTTCATGACGGTCGCGAACCCGATGAAACCGGCAGTGTCTTCGGTATCACGCTGACGGCGCGACGGGTGGCCTCCAGCAGGTGACAGCGCAAGCTGGCGGCGGTTCGGTTTCGCGCCCGAACGAATACGCCGATGTTCCGGAGATGTTCCGTGAATTGGCCAGTTTCGCCCCCAACTCGATGGAATTCCAGCGCCAACGGGACAAGATCGTGGAGCGGTGCCTGCCGCTGGGTGATCACATCGCCCGTCGATTCGAGGGCCGGGGGGAACCGCGCGACGACTTGGTTCAAGTGGCGCGGGTTGGCTTGGTCAACGCGGTGATCCGCTTCGACGTCGAGGCCGGGTCGGACTTTGTTTCGTTTGCGGTGCCCACGATCATGGGCGAGGTCCGCCGTCACTTCCGCGACAACAGCTGGTCGGTCAAGGTTCCGCGGCGACTGAAGGAACTGCACTTGCGGCTCGGTAGCGCCACCGCCGAGCTGTCGCAACGTCTCGGCCGGGCGCCCACCGCAACCGAACTCGCCGCGGAACTCGGCATGGAACGCGACGAGGTCGTCGAGGGTCTGGTCGCGGGCAGCTCTTACAACACTTTGTCCATCGACACCGGCGGCGGCAGCGACGACGACGACGCCCGTGCTATAGCCGACACTTTGGGCGACGTCGACGCCGGTCTGGACCGCATCGAGGATCGGGAGGCGCTGCGTCCTTTGCTCGAGTCGCTGCCTGAGCGGGAACGAATCGTCTTGGTACTCAGGTTTTTCGAGTCGATGACGCAAACGCAGATCGCCGAGCGGGTCGGCATCTCACAGATGCACGTGTCCCGGCTGCTGGCGAAGTCGCTAACGCGGCTGCGTGACCAGTTGCAGTAGGGGCCGGTGCTCTCGGCGTCCGGCCCGGTCCGACCGCAGCAGCGGCTCCGCAGTCGGCGTCGTCACCGGCAGGGTGCCGTCCGGGTCGCAGATGCGGAGCAACCGCGACACGGCCGGGCTCGGCACCATGGCCCAGTACGCCTGGGCGCCCGAGCACATGACGTTGATTCGGTGTAGCGCCGAAAAGCCGGCGGTGCCAATGAAATCCAGGCCACGCAGGTCCAGGATCACTCGCGTGCAACGGCCGACGCAGCGTTGCACGCAAGCGGCGAGCTGATCGGCGTTGGCGGCGTCGAGCTCACCGTCGGCGGCAACTACCGTGCCCGACGAGCTCCAGTGGGCAGTGAATTGAGCCGTGCGGCTTTGCTGCCACGATTGGGTCACAGTCACAGGCATTGCTTGACTCCATCACTGGAAGGACCGTGCTGTGGATGACGTCAGCCTGGGTGCTGAGTTGGAGGCCGGGAGTTCGCCTTTGGCCTTTCCCCGCCTCCGTGACGTCATCCGGGCGGCTGTGAACTCAACCTGACCTGAACCCTACCCGCGGCTGGCCGGGCCGACAACGTTCTCCTAATCAACTCCCAGGAGCGCTGGTCAGAGGGGTCTGCCGAGGAACGGGTCACTTGATCTCGGCGAGCACCGTGCCCTGAGTGATGGCGGCGCCGGCTTCGACCGCAAGTCCGGTGATGGTGCCGTCCTTGTGGGCGGTGACGGGGTTTTCCATCTTCATCGCCTCGAGGACCACCACCAGGTCGCCGGTGGCGACCTCCTGTCCTTCCTCGACCGCGACCTTGACCACGGTGCCCTGCATGGGCGCGGTTACCGCGTCGCCGGAGGCGGCCACGCTCCCATGGGATCCGCGCTTGCGCGGCTTGGGCTTCTTTCGAATGACGCCAGCCGGATCGGCTGCGCCGTTGGACAGTGCCAGGTCACCGGGCAGCGACACCTCGAGCCGACGGCCGCCGACTTCGACGACCACCTTCTGGCGTGGCCGGGCATCCTCTTCGTCGAGGGGTTCGCCGGCGGTGAACGGTTCGACGGTGTTGTTCCACTCGGTCTCGATCCAGCGGGTGTGTACCGAGAAGCCGTCGTCGTCACCGATGAACGCGGGATCGGACACCACGGCGCGGTGGAACGGGATGACGGTGGCGAGGCCTTCGACCTCGAACTCGTCCAGAGCGCGCCGGGCGCGGGCCAGCGCCTCCTGGCGGTTGGCGCCGTGGACGATCAGCTTGGCCAGCATAGAGTCGAATTGGCCGCCGATCACCGAACCGGTCTCCACGCCGGAGTCCAACCGCACACCCGGGCCGGTCGGCGGGTGGAACTTGCTCACCGGCCCCGGGGCCGGCAGGAAGTTGCGCCCGGCGTCTTCGCCATTGATCCGGAATTCGATGGCATGCCCGCGCGGCGCGGGGTCCTCGGTGAGGTCCAGCCTCTCGCCGTTGGCGATCTTGAACTGCTGCAAGACCAAGTCGATGCCCGCGGTTTCCTCGGTGACCGGGTGTTCGACCTGAAGGCGGGTGTTGACCTCCAGGAAGGAGATCAGGCCGTCCTGACCGACCAGGTATTCGACGGTTCCGGCGCCGTAGTAATGCGCCTCCTTGCAGATTCGCTTGGCCGAGTCGTGGATTTCCTTGCGCTGGATGTCGGTCAAGAACGGCGCGGGCGCCTCCTCGACCAGCTTCTGGTAACGGCGCTGCAGCGAGCAGTCCCGGGTGCCCGCGACGACGACGTTGCCGTGCTGGTCGGCGATCACCTGCGCCTCGACGTGGCGCGGCTTGTCGAGGTAGCGCTCGACGAAACACTCGCCGCGGCCGAACGCGGACGTTGCCTCGCGGACGGCCGACTCGTAGAGCTCGGGAATCTCTTCAATGGTGCGGGCCACCTTCATGCCCTTGCCGCCGCCGCCGTGGGCGGCCTTGATCGCGATCGGCAGGCCGTACTCCTCGGCGAAGGCCACCACCTCGTCGGCGTTGTTGACGGGGTCGGGGGTGCCGGGCACCAGAGGAGCCTGCGCGCGGGCCGCGATGTGACGGGCGGTGACCTTGTCACCGAGGTCGCGGATCGACTGCGGGCTGGGCCCGATCCAGATCAGACCGGCATCGATGACCGCCTGGGCGAAGTTGGCGTTCTCGGACAAGAAGCCGTAGCCGGGGTGGATGGCGTTGGCGCCGGATTTCGCCGCCGCATCGAGGAGCTTGCCGAAGTCCAGGTAGGACTCCGCGGAAGTTTGACCGCCGAGGGCGAATGCCTCGTCGGCCAGACGCACGTGTAGAGCCTCGGCGTCGGGCTCGGCGTACACCGCCACGCTGGCCAGGCCGGCATCCCGGGCCGCCCGGATCACCCGGACTGCGATCTCGCCGCGATTGGCGACGAGAACCTTGGAGATCCTGGAGCTGGCATGACTGGCCACTGCGCCTCCTGTAGGGCTGGACGTCTCTTCGTCTCTAAGAGAATTTCTTACAAGTCTTGTCCGGGGAAGTTTAAGCGCCGCGCCGCACGCGCTGATACCCGGTCTCTAATCCGTTGGTGATCAGGCCGCCTCGCGCAATCGCCGCTTGATCCGGGCAAGCATCGCCGACATACCGCGCAACCGCAGCGGGCTGATCAGGGCAGCCAAACCCAGGTCGGCGTAGAAATCTTCGGGCACCGCCAGGATGTCGGCGGCGGGCTGTTCGTCCAGGCCGGCCGCCAGGATCGAGGCGAACCCGCGGGTGGTCGGCGCTTCGGCCGGTGCGCTGAAGTACAGGCGCACCCGATCTGGGTCGTGCGCGTCGACGTGCAGAAACAGCGGGGACTGGCACTCGGGCACCGGCTCCATCGCCCCTTCGGCCAAGTCGGCGGGCAGGGGCGGCAGGTCATTGGCGAATTCCAGCAGCAACTTCAGCTTGTCCTGCCCCGCGACTTCGGCGAAGTCGGACACCACCTCGGCCAGCGGTGCGGGAAGAGTCATCAGACTGGCGCAGTTCCGGGGCTTTCGCCCGCCACGATGGGCACCCGCACGGTGTTGCCCCATTCGGTCCACGATCCGTCGTAATTGCGCACACCGGGCTTGCCCAGCAAATGCGTGAGCACGAACCAGGTGTGGCTGGACCGCTCGCCGATGCGGCAATAGACGACGGTTTTGTCGTCGGGGTCGAGGAAACCGTAGAGCTCCTCGAGCTCCTCGCGGCTGCGGAACCGCCCGCTGTCGTCGACCGCCTTGCTCCACGGAATCGACCGGGCGGTGGGGATGTGGCCGCCGCGCAGCACGCCCTCCTCGGGGTATTCGGGCATGTGTGTGCGCTTGCCCGTGTACTCGTCCGGCGAACGCACGTCGATCAGCGGTTGGTTACCGAGAATGGCAAGCACGTCGTCCTTGAATGCCCGGATGGGCTCGTCATTGCGCGCGACGACCGGATAGCCGGTTGAGGTCTTGGCGGGGACGTCCAGGGTGGTGTCCCGGCGTTCGGCCAGCCACAGGTCGCGCCCACCGTTGAGCAGGCGCACATCGGGGTGGCCGAACAACGTGAAGACCCACAGCGCGAAGGCCGCCCACCAATTGCTCTTGTCTCCGTAGATCACCACGGTGTCATCGCGGGCGATGCCCTTGCGGTTCATCAAGTCGGCGAACTGCTCCGGGTTGATGTAGTCGCGCACCCTCGGGTCGTTGAGGTCGGTGTGCCAGTCGATCTTGACCGCGCCGGGGATATGGCCAACGTCGTAGAGCAAGACGTCCTCGTCGGATTCGACGATCACCAGGCCGGGAGTTCCCATGTTGGCGGACAGCCATTCGGCGGTGACCAGTCGTTCGGGGTGAGCGTATTTGGCGAGGGAGGGGCTTGGATCGGGGGGTAACGACACACCCCAAAGCCTACCCACCGCGCGGCTGCCCGGCTTGGGTGAGCGGATTGTCCGTCCACAGTGCGGCAACGGACAGGCCGGCACGGCTCAACAGCGCCCGGGTCAGCGGCAGTCCGATTCCCACGACGGCCGACGGGTCGCCGTCGACGCCGTCGATGAACCACCCACCCAGGCCGTCGAGGGTGAATCCGCCAGCGACCCGCAACGATTCCCCAAAAGCCAGGTACGCCTCGAGGTCATCTTGTAATGGCATCCCGAAATGAACTGTAGTAATTGATGTTTCCGCATCGCTATGGACAATTTCGTTGTCCCGCAACCTGATAATGCAATGGCCGGTATAGAGTTGGCCGGCGCGGCCGGCTATTGACTGCCACAGTCGACGCGCAGCGGTGACGGTTTCCGGCTTGCCGCACAGCCGGCCGTCGATGTAGAGCATCGAATCACAGCCGATGACAACGCAATCCGCCGCGACGCTGCCATCCAGCTGGCCCGCCACCTGTTCGGCCTTGGCCGCCGCCAGCGCGCATACCACATCGGCGGGCGAAGCATCCGGCCCCAGAGAAGCGGTGACCAGATCCTCGTCGACGCCGGACACCATGACCAGCGGATCGATGCCGGCCTGGCGCAGCACCTTAAGCCGACCGGGGGATGCGGACCCCAGGACCACCCGGGTCATTGCTGCATGTGTACTCGTTGCTGCAGGGTGATTCGCTGGTAGCTCGACATCGCGTAACGCAGCCTGTCGACCGGGAGGCCCCAGCGGGTGCGCTCGCATTGTTCCGGTTTGGGCGCACCGCCGGCGGCGCTGCCCAGCACGGCGATCAGCGCGGCCAGCTCCTCGTCGGTCGGTTGTCCCTTGAGTATCTGGATGTGCGGCTCGTGCGGCCGCTGGTTCTCGTCGGTCATCTCGGCAGCGTTCTCGACACTCACAGCTGGATTGTTGGTCTCACTCCCGTCACTCACTGCGTTCGTTCCGCTCGTTCGACTCACGCGGACCGAATCGTTCGTCTCACTCCCGTCACTCACTGCGTTCGTTCCGCTCGTTCGACTCACAGTGGGATGTTCCCGTGCTTCTTGGGCGGCAGCTGCGAGACCTTGCGTTCCAGCAGGCGCAGCGCGGTGCCGATGTAGCCGCGGGTGTGCGACGGCGGGATCACCGCGTCCACGTATCCCCGTTCGGCGGCGACATACGGGTTGACCAACGTGTCCTCGTACTCCTGCTGCAACTGCAGACGCAGCTCGTCGACGTCTTTGCCCTCCTTGGCCGCATCCCCCAGCTGCTTGCGGTAGACGAACCCGACGGCACCAGAGGCACCCATGACCGCGATCTGGGCGGTCGGCCAGGCGATGTTGACGTCGCAGCCCATGTCCTTGGAGCCCATGACGCAGTAGGCGCCGCCGTAGGCCTTACGGGTGATGACGGTGATCTTGGGAACGGTGGCCTCGCCGTAGGCGTACAGCAGCTTGGCGCCGCGCCGGATGATGCCGTTGTATTCCTGGCCGGTGCCCGGCAGGAAGCCCGGAACATCCACCAGCATGACGATCGGGATGTTGAAGCAGTCGCAGGTCCGCACGAACCGGGCCGCCTTCTCCGAGGCGTTGATGTCCAGGCAGCCGGCGAAGTGGGTGGGCTGGTTGGCCACGATCCCAACGGGCCGGCCTTCGATGCGGCCGAAGCCGACGACGATGTTCTGGGCGTAACCGGCCTGGATCTCGAGGAACTCGTCCTCGTCGAGGATGCGGGTGATGACCTCGTGCATGTCGTAGGGCTGGTTGGGTGAGTCCGGGATCAGCGTGTCCAGCTCGAGGTCCTCGGCGGTCAGGTTGTCCTCGATGGCGCCCTCGGGAACGGCCTCGGCATACCGCGGTGGGTCGGTGAAGTTGTTGGGCGGCAGGTAGCTCAGCAGGTCGCGGACCCAGTCGAAGGCGTCCTGCTCGCCGGATGCGACGTAGTGCAGCGTGCCCGACTTGGCCATGTGGGTGTGTGCGCCGCCGAGCTCCTCCATGGTGACGTCCTCGCCGGTGACGGTCTTGATGACGTCGGGCCCGGTGATGAACATCTGGCTGGTCTGGTCGACCATGATCACGAAGTCGGTCAGGGCGGGGGAGTAGACGTGTCCACCGGCGGCGGCGCCCATGATCAGCGAGATCTGCGGGATGACCCCGGAGGCCACGATGTTGTTGCGGAAGATCCGGCTGTACAGACCCAGCGAGACGACCCCCTCCTGGATTCGCGCGCCGGCGCCGTCGTTGATCCCGATGAGCGGGCGGCCGGTCTTGATCGCCAGTTCCTGGACCTTGACGATCTTCTCCCCGTAGACCTCGCCGAGGCTGCCGCCGAACACCGTGGCGTCCTGGCTGAAGATGCACACGTCGCGGCCGTCGATGGTGCCGTAGCCGGTGACCACACCGTCGCCAAGCGGGCGGTTGTCGGCGAGGCCGAAGTTGGTACTGCGGTGCCTGGCCAGCGCGTCGAGTTCGACGAACGAATCCTCGTCCAACAGCGCATAGATGCGCTCGCGGGCGGTCAGCTTGCCCTTGGCGTGCACCTTCTCGACGGCGGTCTCACCGACCGGATGCAGTGACTCTTCTCTCCGCTTGTGCAGCTCGGCCAGCTTGCCTGCCGTGGTGTGGATGTCGATGGTGTGCTCGGCGGCTGGCTCCGCGGTGTGATCGGTAACGCTTGTCATGGGATTCGATGTTATCGGCAGCCCCCGCGCCGGTGTTTAGGCTGGGCTTGTAAGGAGATGAGTTGGACCGGGATCAGCTCAGGACGCCGCTGGACGCGGCGGCGTTGCGCGCTGAGCTCATCGGGACCGGGCTGGGTTGGCGCCAACTCGACGTCGTCGAGCAAACCGGCTCCACGAACGCCGACCTGTTGGCGCGGGCCGCATCGGGGAGCGATGTTGCCGGAGCGGTGCTGATAGCCGAGCACCAGACCGCCGGTCGCGGACGTCACGGCCGGGGATGGTCGGCCAGCCCGCGAGCCCAGATCACGATGTCGGTGGGTGTCAGCGTCGTCGACGTCCCGGCCGCGGGGTGGGGCTGGCTGCCGCTGGCCACCGGTGTGGCGGTCGTCGACACGGTGGCCCCCCTGCTTGAAAAGGTCGGGGTTCAAACGGGTCTCAAGTGGCCAAACGACGTGCTGGCCGGTCCACCGGATTCCAGGGGCAAGCTGGCGGGCATCCTCGCCGAGGTCACGCGGCCGGTGGTGGTAATCGGCTTGGGGCTCAACGTGACTCAGGCACCCGGGGAGATCGACGGCCCCGGCGCGACCTCGCTGCTCGACCTGGGCGTGCCGGCGCCCGACCGCGGCCAGTTGGTCCGCGAGCTGTTGCGGGAGCTCGGCAGGCGGATCGTCGCCTGGCGAGCCGCGCGCGGAGCCGATTGGGCGCTGGCGGCCGACTACCGGGCGCGCAGTTTGACAATCGGCACGCGCGTGCGCGCTCACCTGCCCGGCGGAAAGGAACTTGTCGGGACCGCGAGCGGCATCGATGACCAGGGCAGGTTGTGCCTCGAGACCGAAGGCGAGACCGTCGTGGTGTCGGCCGGTGACGTGGTGCATTTGCGCTGACTTCGGGCGCTTTATGGGCTCGAAAAAGCTCGGAAAAGCTAAGGTCGCGAGGTGAGCTATCCCGATAACGCCCTGGCCGCCGGCGAACAGGTTGTCGTGCACCGCCATCCACACTGGAAGCGGTTGATCTGGCCCGGCGTGGTTCTCATCCTGGCGACCGGGCTCGCGGCGTTCGGGTCCGGTTACGTGAACTCGACGCACTGGGAGCAGGTCGCCAAGAACATCATCTACGGCGTCATCTGGGGGGTCTGGCTGGTGATCGTCGGCTGGCTGACGCTGTGGCCGTTTCTGAGTTGGCTGACCACACATTTCGTCGTCACCACCCGGCGGGTGATGTTTCGGCATGGGGTGCTGACCCGCAGCGGAATCGACATTCCGTTGGCGCGGATCAACAGCGTGGAATTCCGCGACAAGCTCTTCGAGCGAATGTTTCGCACCGGGACGCTGATTATCGAATCGGCGTCACAAGATCCGCTCGAGTTCTACGCCATTCCGCGACTGCGCGAGGTGCACTCGCTGCTATATCACGAGGTTTTCGACACCCTCGGTTCCGAGGAATCGTCGAGCTGAGCAGACCTGCTCGCCTTGTTCCGCCAGGCGCGCAACAAGGTGACGTTGCCGCCCTCGATCTCGTCCTCGAAGACTTCGGCAATGCCGCCCGCGGTGAGGGCGGATTCCAGCGCCTTGTCGGGGCTGCGGGCGAACTCGTCCGGAAACACCCAGCGCCTGAATGCCCAGAACCGGAACGCCATCTGCAACAGGTTTCCGATGATATAAGCCGAGATGAAGTCCGCGACGTTTTCCACGGTCAGGGACACCATCGGCTCCCGCAGCTGCAGGACGTAGCTGGAGAACCACAGCGGCGCCATGCTCAACAGGACTCCCACGCCGCTGAAGGCGAAAAACAGCAGCGCCTCGTGATGGCGCTCGCGGCCGCCGCGGTCGCGGAAGCTCCACTCGCGGTTCAAGATGTAGGACGCGATGACGGCGACGATTCCCGCTATCACCTTGGCCGTTACCGGCTTGGATTCGAGAATCGTCAGCTTGAGCGTGTAGAAAATTGCCGAGTCGATGATGAACGTTGTCCCGCCGACGATGGCGAATTTGATTAGTTCGTGGTGACGCAGCAAAAAGGGCTGGATAAACCCAGGCAGGCGCGCAATGGCGGCATCGGCGAAGGACACAACACGTCAGTGTACGGACGGACGCAAAAACGGCGCAAAATGCGACACAACGATTCGGTGTCGCAGCCGGTCAACGCTCCGCCAGGCGCCGTGACACCATGATGGCCGTGCCGAGTACACGCCCGCCGGGCGCTGCCCCGCTGGTCGCCATGGTCGGCGGCGGTCAGCTCGCCCGGATGACCCACCAAGCCGCGATCGCGCTCGGGCAGACGCTGCGGGTGCTGGCCACCGCCCCCGACGAACCGGCCGCGCAGGTCACCCCCGACGTGGTGATCGGCTCGCACATCGATCTCGAACACTTGCGCCGCGTCGCGGCAGGGGCCGACGTGCTGACGTTCGACCACGAGCACGTCCCGACCGACCTGCTGGAGAAGCTCGTCGCGGAAGGGGTCAACGTGGCACCGCCGCCGCAGGCCCTGGTGCACGCCCAGGACAAGCTTGTGATGCGGCGGCGGTTGGAGGCACTGGGCGCCGCGGTGCCGCGATACACCTGCATAACAAGCCCCGCAGGGGTCGACGAGATCGAGGCCTTCGCGCGACGCCTCGACGCTTCGAGAGACACCCCGCTGGTGGTCAAGGCGGTCCGAGGGGGTTACGACGGTCGGGGGGTGCGGATGGCCCGCGACGCCGCACACGCCCGCGAGATCGTCGGCAAATACCTGGCCGGCGGGGTGCCCGCGCTGGTCGAGGAGCGAGTGCAACTGCGCCGCGAATTGTCGGCATTGGTGGCCCGCTCGCCGTTCGGGCAGGGTGCGGCGTGGCCGGTGGTCGAGACCGTGCAACGGGACGGGATCTGCGCGCTGGTGATCGCGCCCGCGCCGGAGCTGCCCGACGACCTGGCGTCGGCCGCCCAGCAGCTGGCATTGCGATTGGCCGCCGAGCTGGGTGTGGTCGGTGTGCTCGCGGTCGAGCTGTTCGTGACCACAGACGGCGCCCTGCTCGTCAACGAGCTCGCGATGCGGCCACACAACTCCGGGCACTGGACCATGGACGGGGCACGCACCAGCCAGTTCGAACAGCATCTGCGCGCGGTGCTGGATTATCCGCTGGGCGGTACCGACGCCATAGCGCCGGTGACGGTGATGGCCAACGTGCTGGGTGCTGAGCGGCAGCCGGCGATGACGCTCGACGAGCGATTGCACCACTTGTTCGCGCGGATGCCCGACGCCCGGGTGCACCTCTACGGCAAGGCGGAACGGCCCGGGCGCAAGGTCGGGCACATCAACTTCCTGGGTGCGGACCTGACAGAGTTGGCCAAGCTGCGTGAACGCGCCGAAATGGCGGCACACTGGATGTCACATGGGCAGTGGACGGACGGATGGGATCCACATGACTAGCGCCGGCGACGATGCAGAGCGAAGCGATGAGGAGGAGCGGCGCTCATGACTAGCGCCGGCGACGATGCAGAGCGAAGCGATGAGGAGGAGCGGCGTAAATGACAGCCGCTGAACAGCCCCGCGTCGGGGTCATCATGGGCAGCGACAGCGACTGGTCGGTCATGCAGGATGCCGCGGCGGCGCTGGCCGAGTTCGACATACCGACCGAGGTTCGGGTGGTCTCGGCGCATCGCACGCCAAAGGCGATGTTCGACTACGCGCGCGGCGCGGCCGACCGCGGCATCGAGGTGATCATCGCCGGTGCCGGCGGCGCCGCCCACCTGCCCGGAATGGTCGCCGCCGCGACGCCGCTGCCGGTGATCGGGGTGCCGGTGCCGCTGGCCCGGCTGGACGGCCTCGACTCGCTGCTGTCGATCGTGCAGATGCCGGCTGGTGTCCCGGTGGCCACGGTCTCCATCGGCGGCGCCCGCAACGCCGGTTTGCTGGCCGTGCGCATTCTCGGATCGTCCGACGCGGCGCTGCGGGCGCGGATCGTCGCGTTTCAAGAGCAGCTGGCCGACAGCGTGCGGGCCAGGGATGCGGCGCTGCAGCAGCTGCAGGGTAAAGTTACCGGCGAGTAGCAAGGAGGCTGAGATGGCCAGTTGGGCCGGAGACCCGTCGTTCGATCTGTTCCAATTGCCCGAGGAACACCAGCAGTTGCGGGCCGCGATCCGCGCGCTGGCGGAAAAAGAGATCGCCCCGCATGCCGCCGATGTGGATGAGAATTCGCGCTTCCCGCAGGAAGCCCTGGACGCACTGAATGCCTCGGGCTTCAACGCCGTGCATGTGCCCGAGGAGTACGGCGGCCAGGGCGCGGACTCGGTGGCGGCGTGCATCGTCATCGAGGAAGTCGCCCGCGTGGACGCTTCCGCTTCGTTGATTCCCGCGGTGAACAAGCTGGGCACCATGGGCCTGATCCTGCGTGGCGCCGACGAACTGAAGAAGCAGGTATTGCCGTCGATCGCCGACGGCACCGCGTTGGCGTCCTACGCGCTGAGTGAGCGCGAGGCCGGCAGTGACGCGGCGTCGATGCGGACCCGGGCCAAGGCCGACGGGGACGACTGGATTCTCAACGGCGCCAAATGCTGGATCACCAACGGCGGCAAGTCGAGCTGGTACACGGTGATGGCGGTAACCGACCCCGACAAGGGCGCGAATGGCATCTCGTCGTTCATGGTGCACAAGGACGACGAGGGGTTCACCGTCGGTCCGAAAGAAAAGAAGCTCGGGATCAAGGGCTCACCGACCACCGAGCTGTACTTCGAGAACTGCCGCATTCCGGGGGACCGGATCATTGGCGAGCCGGGCACCGGGTTCAAGACCGCGCTGGCGACGCTGGACCACACCCGTCCCACCATCGGCGCCCAGGCTGTTGGCATCGCGCAGGGCGCGGTGGACGCCGCCACCGCCTACACCAAGGACCGCAAGCAGTTCGGGGAGTCGATCAGCAGCTTCCAGGCCGTGCAGTTCATGTTGGCCGACATGGCGATGAAGGTGGAGGCGGCCCGGCTCATGGTCTACAGCGCCGCCGCCCGCGCCGAACGCGGCGAGCAAGACCTGGGCTTCATCTCGGCGGCGTCGAAGTGCTTCGCCTCCGACGTGGCGATGGAGGTCACCACCGACGCCGTGCAACTGTTCGGCGGCGCGGGCTACACCACCGACTTCCCCGTCGAGCGGATGATGCGCGACGCCAAGATCACGCAGATCTATGAGGGCACGAACCAGATTCAGCGGGTGGTGATGTCGCGGGCGCTGTTGCGCTGATCGGGTTGTTCCGGCATCTCTGGCAAAAGCTCGGCGCCGGCGAATAGGATCGACAATCGCGATCAAGGCCGCGCTAAGGGAAACCATTCGGGGTGGTAAAGACCACGCGTAGTGTCTTTGCGAGCAGAGAGTCACCGCGGCCAAGGGGGAGTGTGAGGTGAGGGACCTGGTCGGCCTTACGCGCCCGCGCGCGATCGGGAATTGATGCCCGTGCGTGCTCCAGTCGCCCCGGCAGCGCATTGGCAGTCATTGTCGTTGCTACTCGTCGAGGACGACCGCGCCGATGCGGTGCTCGTAGAAGACCTGATCGCCGACGCGGTGGCCGATATCCGGGTGATATGGGCGCAGTCGATGGCACACGCGGAACGCGAGCTGGCGTCGGCGCGGCCCGATTGCGTACTGCTGGACCTGCACCTGCCCGACGCCAGCGGGATGGACGCCCTCGACCGCATCGCGAAACGCGATGCCACCGTTCCGATAGTCGTGCTGACCGGGCTGAACGACGAATACTTCGGGGCTTCGGCGGTCGCGGCCGGTGCACAGGACTACCTGGTCAAGGGGCGGGTCGAACCCGAGATGCTGCGGCGCGCGCTGCTGTATGCGATCGAGCGCAAGCGGGCCGAGCTCATTTCGGCGGACCTGCACGCAAGCCAGATTCGGGCCCGTGAGAACGCGCTGCTGGAACGCGGCCTGTTGCCGTCCCCGTTGCTGCTCGACAACCCCGGCGTCGACATCGTCGCCCGATACCGGCCGAGCCGCGAGGACGCATTGTTGTGCGGAGACTTCTACGACGTCGTGCAAACGCCCGACCGGGTCGTCCACGTCTTGATCGGCGACGTCGCGGGGCACGGGCCGCACGAGGCGGCACTGGGCGCGGCATTGCGAATCGCGTTTCGAGCGCTCACTTTCGCCGGCGTTCACGGTGTCGACCTGATGCGGCAGCTCGAACGGGTACTGCACTCCGAACGAACCGGCAACGGGATCTTCGCGACGGTGCTCACTCTCGAGATCCCGCCCGACAGCCCGCGCATCACCGCCATCCGTGCCGGTCATCCCGGGATGTTGCTGCAAAACAGCGGCGCCGTGGAATGGATCGAGCCGCCGGCCGGCCCCGCGCTGGGCCTGCGTGCCGACGACTGGCCGCGGCATGAGCTGGAATTGCCCGCCGGCCACGGCCTGCTGCTGCTGACCGACGGGCTTTTCGAGGGATATTCGGGACGGGGCAGCCGGCGTCTGGGCGAGGACGGTTTGCTCGAGCTGGCCCGGTCGCACGCGCGTCTGGCCGGCCCGCAGTTCGTCGACGCGCTCATCGACGGTGCCCAGGAACTCGCGCAGCCACACGGCGGACTTACCGACGACATAGCCGTGCTGCGCGTAGAGCGGACCACAGAGTGACCCCCGCGTTGCGCCCAGGTCTGTCGCAGATCACCGTGCGGGGATGGCAAGCCCTGCTGTTGTCCACCATGGGCGTCATGGTCCTCGCCGGCGCGGTGGTTGGTGCGGTGTTGCTGAAGCGCTCCGACGAAGTGTCGCGCGGGCTGACCGACGAAATTCAGCCCGCGCGCGTGGCCGCCTGCCAGCTGCAGTCGGCGTTGCGCGACCAGGAAACGGGTGTGCGTGGCTACCTGATCGCCGCCGACCGGCAGTTCCTCACGCCGTACTACGACGGGCAACAGGCCGAACAGGCGGCGGCCGAAGACATCCGGCGCCGCCTCGGTCAACGCACGGACTTGGTCGCCGATCTGGACGCGATCGAAAAGGCCGCCGCCAACTGGCGGACAAACTATGCCGAGCCGCTGATCGCGAGCGTGACCCCAAACGCTCCGGATGTCGTGAACCGCGACTCCTCGGAACGAGGCAAAGCCGAATTCGACCATTTGCGTGCGCTTTTCGATACGCAAAATGCGAACCTCGCCACGGCGTGGGCGCGTGCCACCGACCAACTCAAACAGGTGGATGCCTGGCGCGACAGGGTGCTGGGCGCGATGGTGCTGGTGTTCTTCGTTACGGCCGCCCTGCTAGGGCTCTTAACACGGGACGCGGTCACCCGTCCGATTGCAGCGCTGGCCGCGGCCTGCCGGCGGATCACCGAGGGCAATTTCGTCGAAAGCATCTCGCCTGCGAAGCGGCCCAAAGACATTCGGGATATGGCACTCGACGTGGAGAACATGCGGAAGCGCATCGTCGAAGAGCTCGAAGTATCGCATTCGGCCCGAGTGCTTTTGGACGAGCAGGCGGTCGAATTGCGCCGTTCGAACGCCGAACTCGAGCAGTTCGCCTACGTCGCGTCGCACGACCTGCAGGAACCGCTGCGTAAGGTCGCCTCGTTCTGCCAGTTGCTCGAGAAGCGGTACGGCGACAAGCTCGACGAGCGAGGTGTCGAATACATCGGATTCGCAGTCGACGGCGCCAAGCGCATGCAGCTGCTGATCAACGACCTGCTCAGCTTCTCCCGGGTCGGCCGGCTGGGCACCACGCAAACCGAGGTGGACCTCGACAAGACGCTGGACGCCGCCCTGGCCAACCTCACCGCCGCCATCGAGGAATCAGACGCCGAGATCGTGCGCCCGCAACAACCCCTCCCGCGGATCATCGGAGACCCCACGCTGCTGACGATGCTGTGGCAGAACCTGATCGGCAACGCGGTGAAGTTTCGCCATGCTGATCGCCCGCCCCGCGTCGTCATCGAGTGCGAACGGGGCAGCGGTGCTCACGACGGCGAATGGATCTTCTGCGTGTCCGACAACGGCATCGGCATCCCGAAGGAATTCGCCGAGAAGGTCTTCGTCATCTTCCAGCGTCTGCACGGCCGTGAGGTGTACGCCGGAACGGGTGTCGGCCTTGCGCTGTGCAAGAAGATCGTCGAGCACCACGGCGGCACCGTCTGCGTCGACACGTCCTACACCGATGGAACGCGGCTGCGGTTCACCCTGCCCATTCCCGCGCCCGTCGGCGCGGCCGTAGACCACCAAGCCCCTTTGGAAGGAGCACACGAATGACATCGGACGCTAGACCAATCGACATCTTGCTCGTCGAAGACGATCCGGGCGATGAGCTCGTCACTCGAGAAGCGTTCGAGCACAACAAGCTCAAGAACCGGCTGCACGTCGCACACGACGGAGAGGAGGGTCTGGACTACCTCTACCGGCGCGGTGCTTACCAGGATGCGCCGCGGCCCGACCTCATCCTGCTTGACCTGAATTTGCCGAAATACGATGGCAGGCAGCTACTTGAGCAGGTCAAGTCCGACCCGGACCTGTCTCGCATCCCGGTGGTCGTGCTCACTACCTCCTCGGCGGAGGAGGACATCCTGCGCAGCTACCAGCTGCACGCCAACGCCTACGTCACCAAGCCGGTCGACCTCGACCAGTTCATGAGTGCCGTCCGCCAGATCGACGAGTTCTTCGTTCAGGTGGTGCGCCTTCCCAGCGTCTGAACTCCGACTGGCACTC
>NZ_JBKQOI010000143.1:0-12762 GCF_052145595.1 Mycobacterium sp.
CCCCGCCGACGTCGGTTGGCTGCGACTGCCCACCTTCGCGTGGCCGACCCGGCCGTCGTGGCTCTACCGGCTGACCCAGGGCCTGCACGTGGGGCTGGGGCTGGTGCTCATCCCCGTCGTGCTGGCCAAGCTGTGGTCGGTGATCCCACGGCTGTTCGTGTGGCCGCCGGCCCGCTCGATCGCCCAGGTGCTGGAGCGATTGTCGCTGCTGATGCTGGTCGGAGGGGTGCTCTTCGAAATCGTCACCGGAGTGCTGAACATCCAGTACGACTACGTCTTCGGGTTCAGCTTCTACACCGGACACTATTTCGGGGCTTGGGTGTTCATCGCCGGTTTCCTGATGCATATCGCGGTCAAGATCCCGCGCATGGTCACCGGGCTGCGGTCGCTGTCGCTGCAAGAGGTATTGCGCACCAAGACCGTCGACACCCGTCCGCAACCACCCGATTCCGACGGGCTGGTGGCCGCCGATCCGGCCGATCCGACGATGAGCCGCCGCGGCGCCCTGGCGCTGGTCGGCTCCGGCGTGCTGCTCATCGGCGCGCTGACCGTGGGCCAGACCCTCGGCGGTGCCGCCCGCGGCGCCGCCCTGCTGCTGCCCCGCGGGCGAGGGCGCGGCGATTTCCCGGTCAACAAGACCGCCGCCGCCGCGGGGATCACGCCCGAAAGCGCAAGCGGGAGTTGGCAGTTGACCCTGCACGGCGGGCACTCGGACGTGGTGCTGGACCGTGCCATGCTGGCCGGCATGCCGCAACGGACCGCGCGGCTGCCGATCGCCTGCGTCGAAGGGTGGTCGACCGTGCAGACCTGGAGCGGGGTACGGCTGGCCGACTTGGCCCGGGTCGCGGGCGTGCCCGCGCCACGTGCGGCCCGAGTGACATCGCTGCAACGCGGCGGCGCATTCGGTGCGGCGACGTTGCAGGCCAACCAGATTCGCGATCCCGACGCGCTGCTGGCGCTGCGGGTCAACGGCGCCGACCTGTCTTTGGATCACGGCTATCCGGCCCGGATCATCGTTCCGGCACTGCCCGGCGTGCACAACACCAAATGGGTGGCTTCCATTGAGTTCGAGCCGAGTTGAGATGTCAAGAATTTCAACCCGTTTCAGCGCGATCTATGGATCCTGCCCGTTGCATCTGCTGACGATGCTGTCCGGTTTCGGCCTGTTCGGCTACGCCGTCGCCACCTTCAAGCCGGCAACGCTGTGGAATCCCGGTACCTGGTGGCAGTCGATTGCGGTCTGGTTGGCCGCCGCGGTCATCGCCCACGACCTGCTGCTCTTCCCGCTCTACGCGCTGGCCGACCGGGCGCTGTCCGCGCGGGTGGGTCGGCGCTCAGGTCATCCAAAAGTAAGCGTCCGCAACCATATTCGGGTGCCCGCCCTGGGCGCCGGACTGACGCTGCTGGTGTTCCTGCCGGGCATCATCCAACAGGGCGCCCCGACCTACCAGGCGGCCACCGGACAAACCCAGCAGCCGTTCTTGGGCAGGTGGCTGCTGCTCACCGCGGCGATGTTCGCGGTGAGCGCCGTCGGCTACGCCACGCGACTCGCCGTCGCGCGCCGGCGAACCGCGGACCAACCTCCGGGCAAACAGGAGTAGTCCGCACGGCAGGGTAAGCGCCGCTGACAGCAAACACCTGCCGGGGCTTTGTCGACAATAGTCAGCCAGAAGTATCGGCCCCAGAGACGGGCGTTAACGCAATCGTCAGTTTCGGCGACCGGTGCGGGGGTACGCTCCGCACATGTTGGCGAGGGGACCGGGCATGACTTCTTGCATGAAATGGTTACTGCGGGCCGGTCCCGCCGACTATGCGGTGGCCTTGAGCGTTGCCGGGGCTTCGCTACCGGTGGTGGGCAAGCATCTGGAGCCGCTGGCCGGGGTGACCGCGATGGGCGTCTGGGGCGTCCGGCACGCACCGTCGGCCCTATCCGCGATGACGAAGGACTGGCTGACTCCCGGCATCAACGACACGCGGCGCCGGGATCGGGAAAACACCCGTGACGTCTCCGCCGCGGCCTTGCGAGGTGTCGTCTCGTCCGCGGACCTCGACCTCGAATGGCCCACCGCGGAACGGATACCGCCGATTTGGGATGCGATGCGCCAGCGTCGGTACCTTTACCGCCGTGGAGTCCACTACGGCAACAGCCCCGCGCAGGCGCTCGACGTCTGGCGCCGCAAGGATCTGCCCGCGCAACCCGCGCCGGTGCTGATCTTCGTGCCCGGCGGCGCCTGGGTGCACGGCAGATCGATGGGGCAGGGGTCCGCGCTGATGTCACGGCTGGCCGAGCAGGGCTGGGTGTGCCTGGCGATCGACTACCGGGTCGCACCGCATCACCGCTGGCCGCGCCACATCACCGACGTCAAGACGGCCATCTCATGGGCCCGGGCCAACGTCGACAGGTTCGGCGGCGATCGCAATTTCGTTGCGGTGGCGGGCTGTTCGGCCGGCGCGCACCTGTCCGCGCTGGCCGGGCTGACCCCCGATGACGCTGCGCACCGGGAGGAGCTGCCCGAGGGCGCCGACAGTTCGGTGGATGCGGTGGTCGGGATCTACGGCCGCTACGACTGGGAGGACCGTTCCACGCCGGAGCGCGACCGGTTCGTCGACTTCCTGGAGCAGGTGGTGGTCAAACGGAAGATCGCCCGCCATCCCGAGGTGTTCCGCGACGCGTCGCCAGTCGCCCGCGTGCATCGGAATGCGCCGCCGTTCTTGGTGATTCACGGCAGCAAAGACAGCGTCATCCCGGTCGAGCAGGCTCATAGCTTCGTTGAGCGGTTGCGGGCGGTCTCGCATTCGATGGTCGGCTACCTGGAGTTGCCCGGGGCCGGCCACGGCTTCGACCTCATCGACGGCGAGCGGGCCGGAGTCATGGCCCATGCCACGTCGCTGTTCCTCAACCAGGTCTACCGCACCAAGGCACAGATCGGGGCGAAAGAGGTTATCTGAGCCCCGCCACTTGTAAGGTCGCGCTATGGGCAAGGGGCAGCGGTGAAACGGCTGAGCGGCTGGGACGCGGTACTGCTGTACAGCGAGACGCCGAACGTGCACATGCACACGGTAAAAGTCGCCGTGATCGAACTGGCCGAGGACAGGCGTGACTTCGATGTCGACGCTTTTCGGCACGTCATCGGCGGCCGGCTGAACAAGCTCGAGCCGTTCTGCTATCAGCTCATCGAGGTCCCGTTCAAGTTCCACCATCCGATGTGGCGCGAGCACTGCGAGATTGACCTCAACTACCACATCCGCCCCTGGCGGCTGCCCGCGCCCGGCGGCCGTCGCGAGTTGGACGAGGCGGTCGGGCAGCTGGCCAGCACCCCGCTGGACCGCGAACATCCGCTGTGGGAGATGTATTTCGTCGAGGGCCTGGCCAACAACCGGATCGCGGTGGTCGGCAAGATCCACCACGCGCTCGCCGATGGCGTCGCCTCGGCGAACCTGATGGCCCGTGGCATGGACCTACAGCCCGGGCCGGAGGGCGGCCCGTATGTGTCCGACCCGGCACCGACCACGCGGCAGCTGATGAGTTCGGCATTCGCCGATCACATGCGCCACCTGGGGCGGCTCCCGCGGACGATCCGCTACACCGCGCAGGGGCTGGGCCGGGTGCGGCGCAGCTCGCGCAGGCTCTCACCGGAACTGACCCGGCCGTTCGAGCCGCCGCCGACCTTTATGAACCACATGATCACCCCGGAGCGCAGGTTCGCGACCGCCACGCTGGCGCTGGCCGACGTCAAAGAGACCGGCAAGCGGCTGGGGGCGACGATCAACGACATGGTCCTTGCCATGTCGACCGGCGCCCTGCGTAGGTTGCTGTTGCGGTACGACGGCGAGGCCGATCCCCTGCTGGCGTCGGTACCGGTGAGTTTCGACTTCTCGCCGGAGCGAATCTCCGGCAACCGCTTCACCGGAATGCTGGTAGCGCTGCCCGTCGACCTCGATGATCCGCTGGCGCGGGTACGAACCTGCCATGAGAACGCCATCTCGGCCAAGGAGGGCCACCAGCTGATGGGGCCGGAGCTGGTCAGCCGATGGGCGGCCTACATGCCGCCCGCGGGTACGGAAGCGTTTTTCCGGTGGGCGTCCAGCCGAGACGGACACAACAAGATCCTGAACCTGAACATCTCGAACGTTCCCGGTCCCCGCCAGCACGGCCGGGTGGGCGGCGCACTGGTCACCGAGATCTATTCGGTGGGGCCGTTGACCGCCGGCAGCGGGCTCAACATCACCGTGTGGAGTTATGTCGATCAGCTCAACATCTCGGTGCTGTCCGACGGCGCCACCGTCAAGGACCCGCATGAGGTGACCGAGCTCATGGTCGCCGACTTCATCGAAATACGAAGGGCCGCAGGGCTTTCCGAAAAGCTGACGGTCGTCGAGAGCGCGATGGCGCCGGCCTGACGAACCCGGCTTGGGCAGCGACGCCATGTCCCGGTAACCGGAATCTCGGGGGACGCCAGTGCCGTTCTCGCCTGCCGTTACCATCGGGTCGGATAACAGCCAAATTTCTCGGCACCGACATTCGAAGGAGCTGCGCAGCACCGTGAGCACTGGGAACGAAGACGCCAGCAACTCCGAACCCGAAGTCCTGGTCGAACAACGGGATCGGATCCTGATCATCACGATCAACCGGCCGAAGGCCAAGAACGCGGTCAACGCCGCGGTGGCCAACGGTCTGGCGGCCGCCGTCGATCGGCTCGATGGCGACCCCGGTCTGTCGGTGGGCATCCTCACCGGCGCGGGCGGCTCCTTCTGCGCGGGCATGGATCTCAAGGCGTTTGCGCGGGGCGAATTGCCCATCGTCGAGGGCCGCGGCATGGGGTTCACCGAACGTCCGCCGGACAAGCCGCTCATCGCCGCGGTGGAGGGATACGCCCTGGCCGGCGGCACCGAGCTGGCGCTGGCCACCGACCTGATCGTGGCGTCGAGGGACTCGGCGTTCGGCATTCCCGAGGTCAAGCGTGGCCTGGTGGCCGGCGGTGGGGGATTGCTGCGGATGCCGCAACGCATCCCGTCGGCCATCGCCATGGAACTGGCATTGACCGGTGAAAACCTGAGCGCGGAGCGCGCGCATGCGCTGGGGATGGTCAACGTGCTGGCCGAGCCGGGGACGGCGCTGGACGCCGCGATCGCGCTGGCCGAGAAGATCGCCGCCAACGGGCCGCTCGCGGTGGCCGCCACCAAGCGGATCATCGTCGAGTCCCGTGGCTGGAGCCCTGACATCATGTTCGCCGAGCAGAACAAGATCCTGGCTCCGGTGTTTACGTCCAACGACGCCAAGGAGGGCGCGATCGCGTTCGCCGAGAAGCGCCCGCCGCGCTGGACTGGAACCTAACCGGCGGGGTGGATCCCCGACCCTGGCGGCCGGCAGCGATACTTAGATGACTTACACTATGGCCTAGATTTGTAAAGGGTGGGGTTCCAGAAGGATCGAGGATGAGCATTTCGTTGCTTCTCGAGATGGCTGCGTCGAGCAACCCCGATCGCACCGCCGTCGTTTCGGGAGACATGCGGCTCACGACGCAGCTGCTCAGCGATCTCGCCGACGGCGGCGCGGGCGTGATCGTGGGATCGGACGCCAGGCACGTGGCCTACGTGGGCACCGGCGGCGCGATGCTGCCGGTGCTGATATTCGCCGCTGCCCGCGCCGGGCTGGCCTTCACCCCGATCAATTACCGGCTGTCCGCCGACGGCATCCAGGCGCTGATCAAGCGGCTGCCCGAACCCCTGGTGATCGTCGACAGCCGCTACCGCGACATGATCGGGGATGCCTCGGATCGGGTGATGGGCTCGGACGAATTCCTGGCGGCCGCCCAAACCTGCGAGCCGGCAGCGGAATTCCCCGACCCGGACTCGGTCGCGATCGTGCTGTTCACCTCGGGGACCACGTCGCACCCCAAGGCCGTCGAACTCTCGCACAACAACCTGACCAGCTATGTCACCGGGACGGTGGAGTTCGACTCGGCCGCACCCACCGACGCCGCGCTGATTTGCGTGCCGCCCTATCACATCGCCGGGGTCGGCGCGGCGCTGTCGAACCTGTACGCGGGCCGCAAGATGGTCTACCTGCCCAACTTCGACCCCGAGGAATGGGTCCGGCTGGTCAACGCCGAGCAGGTCACCACCGCAACGGTGGTGCCCACCATGCTGGACCGCATTGTCACCGTGCTGGAGATGAACGGACATGAGCTCCCGTCGCTTCGCAATCTTGCCTACGGCGGATCAAAGGTCGGCCTGCCGCTGGTCCGCCGTGCGCTGGAACTGTTGCCCGGGGTGGGCTTCGTCAACGCCTACGGCCTGACCGAGACCAGCTCGACGATCGCGGTGCTCACCCCCGACGACCACCGGGCGGCGCACTCCGCCTCGGATGCCGCCATCGCCAAGCGGCTGGGATCGGTCGGACAGCCGGTGCCTGGCATCGAGTTGCAGATCCGTGATGAGGACGGCAACGTGGTCGGCCCGGGTGAGACCGGCGAGCTCTTCGTGCGCGGCGAGCAGGTTTCCGGCCGCTATACCGGGATTGGCTCGGTGCTCGACGAAAATGGTTGGTTCCCAACCAAAGACATCGCGATGCTCGATGAAGAGGGCTACCTGTTCATCGGCGGACGCAGCGACGACACCATCATCCGCGGTGGTGAGAACATCGCGCCCGCCGAGCTGGAGGAGGTGCTGATCGAGCACTCCCATGTGCGCGACGTCGCGGTGGTCGGAGTCGAGGATCCGGAGTGGGGCCAGGCGATTGTCGCCGTGGTGGTGCCGGCTGTGGGTATCGATCCCGATCCCGAGGAACTGCGCGAACATGTCCGCAAGAGCTTGCGCGGGTCGCGTACCCCCGACCGGGTAGTGTTTCGCGACGAGCTGCCAACGACTCCCACCGGCAAGGTACTTCGCCGGGAAATCATCGAGACGCTAAAAGGACTACACGCATGATCAAGAACGGAACCCGCCTCGCCAGCCAGGTGTGTGACACCCAGGTCATCGTCGTCAGGAACGCCGACAGCCTCGACGACCTGCGCTGCGGCGGTGTGCCGATGGTGGCGATAGGCGCCGAACGGTCCGGCGAACTCGACCCGGCGTTCGCCGACGGCACCGTGATGGGCAAGCGCTACGTCGACGAAACCGGGGCCGAGGTGCTGGTGACCAAGCCGGGCGCCGGGAGCCTGAGCGTGGGCCAGACCGCGCTGCAGCTCAAAGAGGTCAAGCCGCTGCCGGCCAGCGACTGACGGTCGGGTCAGGGCCCGTGCTGCCCATCGGCCCAGTCGGCCCCGAACACCAGTCCGCCGCTGCCGCCGGCCTTGCCGCCCGTCGGGGCGCTGGCCGTCACGCTAGTCGGACAGTCCGTTACGACGAACGAATTCTCTTGCCTTGATTAAGAATTCGAGCTGCTCGCCAACCTGGCTCAACGGTCGGACGCAGCGACTCGAGCGGGACAGGACGATGGCACCTTCCAGTGCGGCGATCGCCATCACCGCCAGGGACGCGGCATCGTCGTCGGCAAAGCCGTCGTTGACGAATGCCCCAGTCAATGCGGTACACCAGCGGCCCAAGATGACGCCGGCCTCGGCTGACAGCTTGGGATCGTCGTCGTTCGAGCCGATCGCTGCTGCCACCACGGGGCAGCCCGCGGTGAAGTCGGCGTCAGTTAGCAAGCGTTGCCAGAACTCGACGAACTCGCGCAGCAGGGCCCTGGCGCCCCAGCCGGCGGCGTCGTCGATCATCGCGGTGATGGAATCGCCGGAGTAGTGCAGCGCCTCGGCCAGAATCTGATTGCGCCCGTCGGGGAAGTGGTAGTAGACCGAGCCGCGTGGCGCGCCGCTGCGGGCGAGCACCTCATCGATGGTCACACCGGCCGCTCCGCGCTCGCGCATCACCTCGGCCGCGCTGACCAGCATCTTTTTCCGGGTATCGCAGCGCTTCGTCGGAGCGGGGTCCGGCTTTGTTGCGTCCGGGGTGTCGGTGGCAGTCGGCACTTTCGCGCCTGCTTTGGCCCGCGTCATGCAGCCTGCGAGTGCCGCATTACCGGCCAATGCAGATGACGTGGGCTGAACCGGGATGGCCGGCGCTTAAAGTCGGGCATCTCGCGCGTGAAGTGGTAACCGGCGACGTTGAGCTCGATGATCCACATGATTTTCTCCCGGCCAATGTGCTGCACTCATGCGCCGGGGCCGGCGGCTCATGATTATGCGAGGAAGCATATAAAACATCGGTACACTAAGCAAGTTGTTTCGGGGGGCACGGCCCAGACCGCTGTAAATAGTGTGACCCGCATAGCCACTATTGTGGCTGAGGGACTATATGAGTACCCGGTTATTATGCAGTATTGCATAATAGCTGGATCTGAGGTTCACTGTGCCGATGGCTGGCACTTCCCCCACGGCTCTACCGACTCTGGACACCGTGTCCCTTGAGCGGGATGGGCACGTCCTGCTGATCGGCCTGAACCGGCCCCATAAACGCAACGCATTCGACCGGGCGATGCTGGCCGACTTGTCCCGCGCCTACGGGCTGCTGGAGTCGGACGACTCGCTGCATGCCGGGGTGCTGTTCGCGCACGGCGACCACTTCACCGCCGGTCTGGACCTCGTCGATGTCGGCCCCTCCGTCGCGGCCGGGGAGTTGGAGTTCCCGGATGATGGCCGGGACCCGTGGCGGCTGGACGGTGCGTGGGCCACGCCGCTGGTCGCCGTCGCGCACGGCTGGTGCATGACGTTAGGCATCGAATTGCTGCTGGCCGCCGACATTCGCATCGCGGCAACCGGGACACGGTTCACGCAACTCGAAGTCCAGCGTGGCATCTACCCCTTCGGCGGCGCGACCATCCGGCTTCCCCGCGAGGCCGGGTGGGGCAATGCCATGCGCTGGCTGCTCACCGGCGACGAGTTCGACACCGCCGAGGCGCACCGCATCGGGCTGGTCCAGGAGGTGGCCGACGAGGCCGCGGCTGCCTTGGCCCGGGGCCGCGAGATCGCGCACACCATCGCCGACCGCGCTGCACCGCTGGGTGTGCGGGCCACCCTGGCGTCCGCGCACCTGGCACGCGCAGAGGGTGAGGCGGCCGCCATCGAGCGACTGCGCCCCGCCGTCGCCGAGCTGTTCGCCAGCGAGGACGCCGCCGAGGGCGTGCAGTCATTCATCGAGCGACGTCAGGCGCGCTTCACGGGACGTTAGCCGGCTTCTTGTAGCCACTGAACGGGCATCCCGGATCGAAGGTGTACCAGGTGATTCCGTATCTTGTCGTCGATTTCGGCAAATACCGGCGGCAGCGCTTATGTGAAAGTGCTTACCGCGTCCACTATTTCGTCGCAACGCGGACGCGGTACCAGGACATGCGGCACGTGTCCGCGAACATCAACGCCGTCGCACACGGCATCTTCTACGGGCGAGCAGACCGGCCCGGAAAGCGGCGATCGTCCATGCACGTCTACGGTGCTCCACCAATAGGATTCATGTGCACCGGATCCGATAAGACCTAGGAGGGCAGCGTTGGCCAGTGACTTCGAGCAGTTGCTGGCGATCCTGGATCTCGAGCGCGTCGATGAGCTCACGTTCCTCGGATCGCACCCGACCAAGAACCCGGCCCGCACGTACGGTGGCCAGCTGATGGCGCAGGCGCTGATCGCCGGCAGTCTGGTTCTGACACACAAGGTGCCGCCGGCTGCGCTCCAAGTCCATTTCATCGCCGGCGGCGACCCGACGAAAGATATCCAGTACCGGGTGGTCCGGCTGCGTGACGAGCGCCGCTTCGCCAATCAGCGGGTCGATGCGATGCAGGACGGAACATTGCTGGCCTCCGCGATGATTTCCTATATGTCCGGCGGCCGGGGTCTTGAGCACGGCGTAACGCCGCCGAAGGTGCCAGATCCGCACACATTGCCGTCGGTCGACGAGTTGCTGCGCGGCTACGAACATGTCGTTCCCGACGTCGTAAATGCGTTGCGGCCGATCGAAGTGCGTTATGCTAACGACCCACCCTGGGTGATGCGCAACAAAGGGGAGCGGCTCGCCCACAACCGGGTGTGGCTGCGCGCCGGCGGCGAGATGCCCGACGACCCGCTGTTGCACACCGCCGCGTTGCTGTACTCGTCGGACGCCGCGCCCCTGGATTCGATCATCACAACGCACGGGTTGTCGTGGGGCTACGACCACGTCTTCGCCGCGTCGGTCAACCACTCGATCTGGTTTCACCGCCAGGTCCGCTTCGATGATTGGGTGCTGTATGCGACCTCGTCTCCGGCGGCAGCCGACTCCCGTGGGCTAGGCATCGGCAACTTTTTCGACCGTGATGGCCAATTGATAGCAACGGCGGCCCAGGAAGGCATCGTCATACATTTGCCCGCCTGATCTCGCGGATAACCTCCTGTCGAAGTTGCCAAAGTGCGCCCCCGAATTAGCAGAGCTTAAGCGGCGCAGCCGTGAATCTTGAGTCAAGTTGAGCGTTCGGGTCGGGTTGGTTCAGGCGGCGAGTCCGGCTTGGTGGGTGAGGTCGTCGAAGGCGGCTTGGTAGGCGCGTGCTGCTCGACGAAACGCGGATGGGCGGGGTGGGCTGGGGTCGCTGGTTTGGGCGAGGCCAGTGCGCAGGAGGTGCTGGTGGGCGTGGGTGAACAGCAGCGCGTGCTGTAGCCCGGTGTCGGTGACGCGGTAGCGGCGGCTGCGGGGGATGCGTTCGATGAGTCCGTGGGCGCGCAGGCGCCGCAAGTCGTATGTCATTTGGCCGGCGGTGATGTCCTCGAATCGTTTGCCGAGGAGGGGCGCGGTGAGGGGGCGCAGCTCACGGTTGGTGAATCCGTGAGGCAGTAGCCGGTGGATGAGCAGTGCCTGCAGCAGGGCGTGAACTCGGTTGTCGCCGAAGCGTAATCCCGCGATGCGGGTGCCGGAGTCGGTGACGAGGGGTGCGGTCAGGTCGGTGAAGGCCTTCGCGCCGCGGATCGGGTCGTGGCTGATGGTTTGGACGCCGAGCAGGCGCCGGTTGGCGGAAAAGCCGAGCTGCCGCAGGTTGGGCAGGCTGGTCAGCCGTTTGGTGACACCGAAGTCGCGGGGGTCGTTGATGGTGGTTTCGGTGCGCAGCGCTCTCCCTTGTTTGTGGTACTGCTTGATCTTGGCGTTTTTGTAGTCCACGTGCAGCGACGGGACGACACCGTTGGTGATCACCCGGGTGCGGAACCGGCCCGGGGTCTTGTGTTTGCCTGTGCGCACGATGCGGCGGTCGAAGATCAACGCGACGTTGTCTGGGCGGCCGATGTCGAGGTTGTCGCGGATGACCTGTTCGAAAAAGATTCGCCCGGACACCGGCGCATCCAGCATCTGGGTCAGAGAGAATTCGGCCTGCAGGATCGACAGCTCGTAGCGGTAGCCGGCAGCCTCATCCTCGTCCGTAAATGGGTTGGGCAGGATGGCCAGCCACTTGCGCAGCAACGCCTCGATCTGGGCGGGACCAAGACGGTCGCAGATCGCCTGCAACGCCGCGACGTCGTCGACCGCGGCGAACCCGTTGTCAAGCGCGGTGAACCCGATCCCAGCCTTGGCGGCTTGACGCTTGGCCCACTCGTTGCCGTTGATGCACAACTTGGCGGTGTAGGGGAAGTAGGTGCAGAACTTGATGAAGAACGGGCCGAAATCCTCATCCACGCAATAGAAATAGAAGTAGTTGACGAACGCGGTGGACCGCACCAGCCACGCGTATGAAGAACCGTCGCGGCTGTAGCGGCGCTGAGTGCGCCACACCAGCGCCTTCTCCTGCGCCCGGCCCACGAACAGCACCCCCTCGGGGTCGGTGAATCGGGCCAAAAATTGCTGGGCCACGTCGTCTTTGCGTTCCTTGCCGAACGAGACCACCTCCAACCCGCGTGCGGTGACGAACCCGTGGATGCCGGCGACGAACGCCTTGGTCATCGGATCCATCAACGCGGTGGAAGCGTAGTGGTGGCCGCGGTGACCAACGAAGAAACCCTGTACACCGCCGCCGTAGGCCTGCCGCGGCACCCACACGTTGCAATACATCCTGTCGATGCATTCGACCTCGAACTCCACGTGATCAGACAAGACATCGCCGGCGGTGCGCGCTAGGGTCATGACAGGCTCCGGTTCGGACGGGCGGCCAGTTCAGGCCAACCAACCGCGCTATGCGGTTCATATACCCGATCGACACAGTTCGACCAGGGTCTTCATCCCGTCCGGGCCGGAGTCCCCGAAAACAACCCGGCCAACATGCCTCGTCGGGATGGGGCGAAGCCCGGCTAGTATTTGTCGGTGTGGATTTGCCCACCGGCATAAACGCCCCTACATCGCGCACCCTCTCGCATACACGAGATCGTCCGGGAATCCACCCCGGTGCACCACGCGTTTGCTCTGTGAGCTGCGGCCCACGCCGCAGCCACCATCTGCCCGAGCCAACCCCATTAGCCACGATATGAGTCGACCCACGACATCCCTGGCCGCGTCGTCGCCTGAACTACCTTGACCCGCAAACCGTGGTGCCCCGCGCAGCACCGCGACGACGAGGAAAGTAAAGGTCTCTAACACGGAGAGGGGACAACGTGTCTGTAGCGGCCGATGAGCTTGTCGCAGCACTACGTCTGGCAGCGAAAGAGAACGCCGAGTTGCGCCGTCAGAACCGCGACCTCGTTGCATCGAAAAACGCTCCGGTGGCGGTGGTGGGGATGGGGTGTCGTTATCCGGGTGGGGTGTGTTCGCCGGAGGGGTTGTGGGGGGTGGTGGCCGGGGGTCGGGATGTGGTGTCGGGGTTTCCGGTTGATCGGGGTTGGG
>NZ_JBKQOI010000144.1:0-16195 GCF_052145595.1 Mycobacterium sp.
CTTGCGACATTCAGCGGTTAGGCTCTTAACGTGGGCGCTAAGAAATGCGGTGCCTCATCAGCAGCAGCGGACGGCGTAGTACGCCGCCCAGACTGCGTCGCGGCCGTGCGCGAACAGTCCCGCGACCGCAACCAGCACTACGCCGAAACCGTCGCGCGGCGTCACCGCGTGCTCACCATCGCCGCCTGGCTGGCGGTGATGGTGAGCACGAGTTTCGTGCTGGTGCAGATTGTCACCGATACCTGGTCTTGGCAGATAACCTCGATCAACCTCGGTGCGGCGGCGATCTTCGCGTTTGTCCCGCGGCTGCACCGGTTCGGAGATTTAGTTGCGCCCCTGACATTCGTCGGCGCGGCCTATATTTCGGTCTTCGCCAGCACCTGGGACATCGGCACCGGCGCGGGCGGTGAATTCTTCTTCCTGGTAGGCGTCTGTCTGGTGGTGCTGCTGCTGGGCATCGAGCACATTGCATTGGCCGCCGGCCTGGCGGCGGTCGCCGCCGGGGGGATCATCGCGCTGGAGTTCCTGGTCCCGCGCAACACCGGGCTGCAACCGGCCTGGGCCCAGTCGATGGGTTTTGTCATCACCACGATCTCCTCCTGCGTGATGATCGTCGTCACGGTGTGGTTCGCCCTGCGTGACACGGCGCGCGCCGAGGCGGTCATGGAAGCGCAGTACGACCGCTCCGAGGCCCTGCTGGCCAACATGTTGCCGGCCAGCATTGCAGAGCGGCTCAAAGACCCCGACCGAAACGTCATCGCCGACAAGTACGACGAGGCCTCGGTTTTGTTCGCCGACATCGTCGGCTTCACCGAACGTGCCAGCAGCACCGCGCCGGCCGACCTGGTGCGCTTCCTCGACCGCTTATACAGCGCTTTCGATGCACTGGTGGACAGGCACGGGCTGGAGAAGATCAAAGTCAGCGGCGACTCCTACATGGTGGTCAGCGGAGTTCCGCGACCGCGTCCCGACCACGCCCAGGCTCTTGCGGATTTCGCGCTCGACATGGCCAATGTTGCAGCCGGACTGAAAGATCCGCACGGCAGCCCGGTTCCGTTGCGGGTGGGCATGGCCTGCGGACCGGTGGTCGCGGGCGTCGTGGGTTCGCGCCGGTTCTTCTACGACGTGTGGGGAGACGCGGTCAATGTCGCGTCCCGGATGGAAGCCACCGACTCGGTGGGACGGATTCAAGTGCCCGAGGCAATGTACACGCGTCTCAAAGACGACTTTGTGCTGCTGGAGCGCGGCCGCATCGACGTCAAGGGGAAGGGCTTCATGCGCACGTGGTATCTCATCGGCCGCAAGGCAGTCGAAGAGTCCGGCGACCTGCTTACCGAGGAACCGCGAACTGCACACGTCTGACGGATAACCCACGCAGCGGACACGGCCCGTAAGGCCCTATGCCTGAACCCGCCTGTGTGCCACACTGCGGCCATGCAAACCACTCCTGGAACCACTCCTGTTCCAAGCATGTTGCCGCATCTATGGAAATCCGCGCTGGTATCGGGACTTCTGTCGCTGATCATCGGCGTCCTGGTGCTGGCGTGGCCGGGAATATCCATCTTGGCTGCCGCCATCGCGTTCGGCGTATACCTGTTGATCACCGGTGCCGCGCAGGTGGTCTTCGCGTTCAGCCTGCATGTTTCGGCGGGGAGCCGCATTCTGTTGTTCATCAGCGGGGCCGCATCACTCATCCTGGCCGTCTTGGCGTTTCGTCATTTCGGTCAGGGATACGCAGTCCTGTTGCTGGCCATCTGGATTGGCGTCGGATTCATCTTCCGCGGCGTGGCCACGACGGTTTCCGCCATCAGCGACCCGGCGCTGCCGGGACGAGGCTGGTCGATTTTCGTCGGCGTGATCAGCCTGCTGGCCGGCATCGTCGTGTTGGCGTCGCCGTTCGAGTCGATCGTCACCCTTGCGATCGTGGTCGGCGTCTGGTTCGTGGTGATCGGCGTGTTCGAAATCGTGTCGTCGTTCGGCATCCGCAAGGCGTCTAAAACGTTGGGCGGCTAAGACTCGCCCACATTGCTTGTAGCGCTGGACCCAGTTCCCTTACTACACTTCGTCGTAGCTGCATTAACCGGCTCCGCACTTTCGGGGAGATGACAGATGAATGTCGTCGACATTTCGCGTTGGCAGTTCGGTATCACTACCGTCTATCACTTCATCTTCGTGCCGCTCACAATCGGTTTGGCGCCCTTGCTCGCCGTCATGCAGACGGTGTGGGTGGTCACCGGCAACACCGCGTGGTATCGCCTCACCAAGTTCTTCGGGAAGTTGTTCCTGATCAACTTCGCCATCGGCGTGGCGACCGGGATCGTCCAGGAATTCCAGTTCGGCATGAATTGGAGCGAGTATTCCCGGTTCGTCGGCGACATTTTCGGCGCGCCACTGGCGATGGAAGGCTTGGCCGCCTTCTTCTTCGAGTCCACCTTCATCGGGTTGTGGATCTTCGGCTGGAGCCGCCTGCCGCGGCTGGTGCACCTGGCATGCATCTGGATAGTGGCGATCGCTGTCAACGTGTCCGCGTTCTTCATCATCGTGGCGAACTCGTTCATGCAGCACCCGGTCGGCGCCCACTACAACCCGGCGACCCGACGGGCCGAGTTGAACAGCATCGCCGCGTTGCTCACCAATAACACTGCGCGAGCGGCGTTTTCGCATACCGTGGCCGGAGCGTTGCTTACCGCTGCGACATTCGTGGCCGCCGTCAGCGCGTGGTGGCTGGTCCGGTCTCGCAACACCTCATCCGCCACCCCCGGGCCCGAATCGGATGCCCGCACTATGTTTCGCCCGGCGGCCATCCTGGGATGCTGGGTTGCGCTGGCCGCGACGGTCGGCCTGTTCTTCACCGGTGACCACCAGGGCAAGCTGATGTTCGTTCAGCAACCGATGAAGATGGCGTCGGCCGAATCGCTGTGCGATACCCAAACCGATCCGGACTTCTCGATCCTCACCGTCGGCACGGACAACAACTGCGACAGCATCACCCGCGTGATCGAGGTGCCCTACGTGCTGCCGTTCCTTGCCCAAGGTCGCACCAGCGACGTCACGTTGCAGGGTGTGCGCAACCTCCAGCACGACTACAACCAGCGATTCGGACCAGAGGACTATCGCCCCAACCTGTTCGTCACCTATTGGTCGTTTCGCGCGATGATCGGGTTTCTGGCGATCCCGGTGCTGTTCGCGCTCGTCGCGTTGTGGCTCACCCGCGGTGGCCGGACCCCCGATCAACGATGGTTCTCCTGGCTGGCGCTGCTGACCATTCCCACACCGTTCCTGGCCAACATCTCCGGGTGGGTGTTCACCGAGATGGGCCGCCAGCCCTGGATCGTCGCCCCGAACCCGACTGGTGACCAACAGGTTCGCTTCACCGTCCACGAAGCGGTTTCCGATCATGCTCCCGGCATGGTCATCACGTCGTTGGTGACGTTCACCCTGGTCTACGCGGTGCTCGCGGTCGTCTGGTTCTACCTGCTCAAGCGCTACATCGTCGAAGGGCCGCAGGAACACGACGCGGAACCGGCTCCCCCACCAGCGCCCGGCGACGACGAGGTGGCACCGCTGTCGTTCGCATATTGACGCCCATTAATCCGCCTGACCTGGAAAGGAGCTGACCGGTGGGACTGCAAGAGTTGTGGTTCGGCATCATCGGGATGCTGTTCCTCGGTTTCTTCATCCTGGAGGGCTTCGACTTCGGCGTGGGCATGCTGATGGAACCGTTCGCGCACGTCGGCATGGGCGAACCAGAACTCCGCCGCCGCACGGCGCTCAACACCATCGGACCGGTGTGGGACGGCAACGAGGTCTGGCTGATCACCGCCGGCGCAGCGATGTTCGCCGCCTTTCCCGGCTGGTATGCCACCGTGTTCTCCACGCTGTATCTGCCGCTGCTGGCGATTCTGTTCGGCATGATCGTGCGCGCCGTGGCGATCGAATGGCGCGGCAAGATCGACGACACGAAGTGGCGGGCTTGGGCCGATTTCGGTATCGCGGCCGGGTCCTGGCTACCCGCTGTGTTGTGGGGCGTGGCGTTTGCCATCCTGGTCCGCGGGCTGCCGGTGGACGCTGCCGGCCACGTTCACTTGTCGATCACCGATGTGCTCAACGCCTACACGCTGCTGGGCGGTTTGGCCACTGCCGGGCTGTTTTTGCTGTACGGCTCGGTGTTCGTCGCGCTGAAGACCTCGGGCGCAATCCGCGACGACGCGTACCGATTCGCGGTGTGGTTATCACTTCCGGTGACCGCACTGGTTGCGGGCTTCGGGCTGTGGACGCAGCTTGCTTACGGGAAGGACTGGACCTGGCTGGTGCTGGGTGTCGCGGTGGTGGCGCAGCTCGCGGCGGTGCTGTTGGTGTGGCGGCGCGCATCCGACGGCTGGGCGTTCCTGTGCACGGCTGTGGTGGTCGCGGCGGTCGTTATCCTTTTGTTCGGCGCGCTCTACCCGAACCTGGTGCCCTCGACGCTGAACAAGCAATGGAACGTCACGATTTACAACGCCTCGTCGACCCCCTACACCCTCAAGGTGATGACTTGGGTGACGGCGATCATGGCTCCCGTGACGGTGGTATATCAGGCCTGGACGTATTGGGTTTTCCGGCAACGGCTCTCGGCTGAACGGATACCGCCGCCCATTGGCCTCGCCGGGCGCGCGTCCTGAGCGCAGACGACTCGCCTCCCGCCTCACCAGCCCGGGGTCCGCTGGACCCGCGACTGTGGCGGGCATCGACAGCATTGCGCCGCTATCTGCTTGCCACGGTGGCCTGTGGAGTGGTGATCTCCGGCTGCGCGATCGGCTCGGCGATTGTGCTGGCGAGCATCGTCGCGCGCGTCATCGGCGATGCCTCGGCACGCAGCATCCGAGCCTGGCTGGTGCCCCTGTCAATCCTGTTGGCGCTGTGGGTCATCCGTAGCGTGACGCACTGGCTTCAGGCTCGCCTGGGTCAACGCGGGGCCAGCGCGGTCATCGCGGATCTCAACGGCCAGGTGCTGGCGGCGGTGACGGCCCGGCAGCCCGGTGAGCTGGCCGCACAGCGTGACGCCGCCGCGGTGGTGGTCACCCGCGGCCTGGACGCGTTGCGTCCGTACTTCACGGGCTACCTGCCCACACTGCTGCTTGCCGCGATCCTGACCCCGGCGACCGTTGCCGTGATCGCGGCCTACGACCTGAAATCGACTGTGATCGTGGTGATCACCCTGCCCCTGATACCGGTGTTCATGGTGCTGATCGGTCTGGCAACGGCTGACCGATCGGCGGCGGCATTGGCCGCCATGACAACCTTGCAGGCGCGATTGCTGGATTTGATCGCCGGGATTCCCACGCTGCGGGCGCTGGGACGCGGCCGGGGCCCGGAACAGCGTATTGCCGAACTCGCTGCCGCCCATCGACGCTCGGCGATGGCGACGCTGCGGATCGCATTCCTGTCGGCACTGGTGCTTGAATTGCTGGCCACGCTGGGCGTGGCGATGATCGCAGTCGGTATCGGCCTGCGCCTGGTGTTCGGTGAGATGACCCTGACTGCCGGTCTGACGGTCCTGCTGCTGGCACCCGACGTCTATTGGCCGCTGCGCCGGATCGGCGTGGAATTCCATGCCGCTCAAGACGGTAGAACCGCGGCCGACAAGGCGTTCGCACTCATCGGCGAGCCGACCGCCTTCAGGATACGCAACCAGACGGTGGCCGCGCGCGGCGCCCACATCCGCCTCGAAAAGCTGAGCGTGGCCGGCCGCGACGGCCATTCGCCATACGCTCTCACCGCGGTCATCGAGCCCGGTCGGGTGACCGTGCTGACCGGACACAATGGCGCCGGCAAGAGCACCGCGCTGCAGGCGATCGCCGGCCTCACCGTGCCGTCATCGGGCCGAATCACCGTGGCCGGAGTCGATGTCGCCGACCTAGAACCAGCCGCATGGTGGCGGCAGTTGTCCTGGCTGCCGCAACGCCCGGTGCTGGTCCCGGGCACCGTGCGCGACAACCTGGTCCTGCTCGGCGGTCCCGGTGACCCGGGCAGCCTCGAGAAGGCCTGCGCCGAGGCTGGGTTCGATACGGTGCTGGCCGAACTGCCCGACGGGATGGATACCATGCTCGGGCGCGGAGGCGTCGGCCTGTCACTGGGTCAGCGGCAACGGCTGGGCCTTGCCCGAGCGCTCGGCTCGGAAGCCGCGGTGCTGCTGCTCGACGAGCCCACCGCGCACCTGGATGCCCACACCGAGGTACGGGTTTTGCGGGCCATCGTCGAACGGGCGCGCGCCGGCGCGACCGTGGTCGTCGTCGGCCACCGCGAACCCGTTGTCGCAATCGGTGACCACGTCGTCGAAGTGGTCGCTGACGGTGGGGTGCGCTATGCCCCGGTCTGATCCCCTACTTGCCGCATCAGGCCTGCTGCGCCCGCGGCTGCCCCGCATCCTGGCGGCCGTCGCGCTGGGAGTGCTGTCATTGGGCAGCGCGCTGGCTCTGGCCGGTTTTTCGGCGTGGCTGATCACGCGGGCCTGGCAGATGCCTCCCGTGCTCGACCTGTCCGTCGCGGTGGTCGCGGTGCGTACGTTCGCGATTTCGAGAGGCGTCCTGCACTACTGCGAGCGACTGGCCACCCACGACACCGCGCTGCGCGCGGCCGGCACCGCACGCGCGCAGATCTATGACCGGCTGGCCCATGGACCGGCAGCAGCCGCCGTCCGGCTGCACAGCGGTGAGCTGGTGGCCCGAGTGGGCTCTGACGTCGACGAACTGGCCAACGTGCTGGTGCGTGCCCTGGTACCGATCGGCGTCGCGGGGGTACTGGCTGTGGCGGCAACCGCAGTCATCGCGGTCATTTCGCTGCCGGCCGCGACCGTTCTGGCGATCTGCCTGCTGATCGCCGGCTTTGTTGCACCCCGGCTTGCCGGCAAGGCCGCCGCAACGCAGGAAGAGATGGCCCGGCAACATCATTCCGAGCGCGACACCTCGGCGATGCTCGCGCTCGAACACGCGCCGGAGCTTCGTGTCGGCGGCGCACTATCCGGATTCATCGCCGAATCGCACCGCCGCCAACATGCTTGGGCCGATGCCCTCGACGCCGCCGGCAGGCCGGCCGCCATTGCCGAGGCAATGCCCACCGCGGCGATCGGTGCCAGTGTGCTGGGTGCGGTGGTGGCCGCAATAGGGTTGGCGCCCACTGTCGCACCGACCACACTGGCCGTCCTGATGTTGTTGCCGCTGTCCGCGTTCGAGGCGATGACACCATTGCCGGCGGCCGCCGTCCAGTTGACGCGGTCGCGGATCGCCGCGCAGCGCCTGCTCGACCTTGCTCCGCCCAACCGTCCAGAAGAATCCCGCGAACCGGCACTGGCATTACCGAGACCTGTTCGCACCGGGCGGTTATCCGTCGAGATCCGTTCCGGTCACGCGGATGCGCCTCGATCAACCCGGGTGGAACTCGACCTGCCGCCGGGTGCCCGGCTGGCCGTCACCGGTGCGAGCGGATCGGGTAAGACTACGCTGTTGATGACGCTCGCCGGACTGATGCCCGCACTGGACGGGCAGGTCCTGCTGGACGGAACTGAGCTAAGCCGATTCGATGAAAGTGAATTGCACAGCGCCATCGGCTTTTTCGCGGAGGATGCGCACATCTTCGCCACGACCGTGCGAGACAACTTACTGGTGGCTCGCGGAGACTGCCGCGACGACGAGCTGACGGCGGCGCTGGATGCGGTCGGCCTCGGCGGGTGGCTCGCCACCTTGCCCGAAGGTCTGTCAACGGTGCTGACCGGTGGCGTGCAGGCGCTTTCGGCGGGCCAGCGCAGGAGGTTGCTGCTCGCTCGGGCGGCAATCTCCCCCGCCCGAATCGTGCTGCTCGACGAGCCCACCGAACACCTCGACGCGACCGACGCAGAACGGGTCCTCTGCGATCTATTGGGCCCCAATCCGGGGCTGATATCCAGCGACCGGACGGTCGTGGTGGCTACTCACCACTTACCCAAAGGGATTCGATGTCGCGAGCTACGCATCGATCAAACGGGTGACCTTCGCTAGTGGCCGGACGCGCCGGCGGTGCGCAGCTTATCGTTCGCCATCTCGCGTCTCGACCTGCTCGGGGCCTGCAGCTTGTTCCTTATGTCGATGCAGCCATAAGAACTCCTGAATGCCCGCTGCACGCAACGCGATACGCTCCCATATCGGCCAAGCATGCAACACCTGCGGCCCGGAAACGATCTCAGGGCGGCCGAGCTCGTTAGGTCTGCCCTTTAAAGGCCAGCGTGCCCCGCCCGGCGGCCATCAGGTTGCGGCACCAGTCGGCGCTCGGACCCACCGCCAGCGACACAACGAAACCGTCTCGGTAGGCTGCGGCGCCCAGCGGCGTCACATAGGTCCGCCCACTTCGACGCCCGACATGGGTGAGAATCGCGGTGGCTGAACGCTCACTTCCCGCGCGCTTGAGCCTGGCGGCGTTGTACCACCTGAGAACACGGAGCACTCTCGAGCTCTGCCTGATCGCATCCAAGTGGTGTCTGCCGACTCTGGGCAACGAGAAGAACGCCAGACCCGCCCCGCCAAAAGACAACGCGACGACAACGGCAACGCGGAACGGCCGTCTCTTACCATCTTGCTTGTCAGCGCGCATCAATCACCTCCTCTGCCTTCCAGTTCACACCGGGGCCCCTGAAAACACATGGCCGACCTCAACCTCGCCGACAGGCAACCCGCGATTAGGCGAAGGACCTCCGCTTCCATAGGACATACAACGCCACGAGCGCCACGATGAGTGTGCCGGCAATGAACGAAAGCGTGTTCTTCGCAGTATCGGTGGGATACAGGCCAGTCAGTACTAGCACGATCCGTCCGACCACGTCGATGCTGAGCAGGGCGAAAGCCACGGTGGCCGCCCACCTCTTCATGGTCAGCATCAGAGCCCCAGACGCCAAGTACGACAGACCAATTGCAGTAGCGGCGATCGTGAACTGCCAAACACCAGAGGTCGTAATCCCGAAGAACGTGCGAGAAAACCCCGTCACGATCTCGGCGATTCCGGCCAGGATGGTGAATGCCGCAATGGCGATGAGATCCCACGGACGGCTTAAGCGCGCCGTGTGGTGATCCGGGTCGGCGGTCACGATCGCGTCAGCCTCCTCCTGCTCAGATACGGAAGCAGCGGCAGGAGGACATACATCATGAGCCCTGCCGCGATGTTGGGGGGGTTGATGTATTCGCGGATCGCGTCGAATCGGCCATCGCGCATGCGAAAAACGAGGCAGTAACCGTCGACGGTCAAGCGCAACCCGAGGTGTCCAACGATGAGCCTGTGCTTGTACTCGACGCACAGGTGCTCGCCGTCGGCGAACCAGTTCTTGATCTCAACGTGGGAACGTTCGTCGTGCCGCCTTCTCCGACCCGCCGCCATCGCCATCGATTCAATCTCGCGGCGACCGGTCCATGTGTGTCCGATCGGCACGATCGTCCACGTCGCATCGTCGGTCAAGATGGATCCCACACCCGCATAGTCGTCCTCCTTGACCATGCGGAAGTACGACTCAATGAGCTGCTCGTTCGCGTTGGGCGCCATCGCATCTCCTGGTTGTTGGCCCCGGCGGCGGCCCGCGAGACCTCTGTCTGAAACGGCACGGGAGGGCAGATCGTCGGAGCGGTGCAGCCAACCCGAATTATGATACGGAACTGTTCCGTGCCGGAATGCTACGGGACGGGCTCCACCCTGTCCACCAAATCATCGGACCCGATGCGCCCGGGGCGCGCGTGGTGCCGGGCGGGTATCCGCAGCGGTCGCGAGGGGGTAGACCAATTCATCGAAGACACGACGCACGAAATCACGGTCGGGTGTCTCGCCGAGCAGGAAGCGCATCGAGCTCATCGCTATGACTAGGTCTGAAATCAGGCTCACATCTCGCCCGTGCGGGATTTCCCCACGCGTGACCGCCCGTTCGAGCATCTGCGCCACCGCCTCGCGCGGTCGTTGCAGGATCAGGCTGGACAGCAATGCACCCAGCTCCGGATCGCGCCGTGCCGCAGTGATCAATCCGAAGAGCACCGCCACCTGGCGTTGCTCCGTCGCACCGAATTCGGGCAGGGCTTCCAGCGACGCCTCAATATCTCCGCGCAGGGAACCCGTATCCGGAATCGTCACCGGCCCCAGCTGCTCCCGCCAAGCGAGTACCGCGTCGGCGACCAATGCGGCCTTCGATGGCCAGCGGCGGTACAGCGTGCCCTTGCCGGCATGGGCCCGGGCAGCAATCTCGTCCATGGTCAACAGGTCATAGCCCCGCTCAGCCAGCCCCTCCAGCGCCGCCTCCAGGATCACGCTGTGGCGCGAAGAATCCATGGGGCGTCCACCGCCAGACCGCGGCCGCCCCCCGCCATCGCTTGGCCTTTCGGCTTTTGACACAGAAGCTCCACTTATGCCGACGCAGGGTTTCCATCGATGACGTTAGCCGCTACTACGCCGGCAGATCGGCACGGCGCGGCCTAGAAAGGCTGGACCGGACAATTTTTCAGCCGCTCAGAGGTGGCGCCGGCGCGGCATGAACTCCAGCGACAACAACACGAACACCAGGGGAACTAGCTGGGTCATCGATATCAGCGCGTAGCGCCGGGCGTCCAACGCGTGGAATTTGCGCACGTATCGGTACAACGATTCGAGTGCGATCAACGGGTCAAGGACATGGATCAAACGGTAGCAGACACGCTGGACCCGACCGCGATCCTTGTCGTCGAAGATCTCCGGGAATGCCGCGAACGAAAGCGACACCCGCTGTGCCCCAGCATCTTTGGCGGCCGCGATGATGTCCGCGCTGAGCCGTTCGTCGATCCCATTGGGGGCACCGCGGCGGCGCCATGGGATGTCGAGGGTGATATCGCTGCCGCCGCCGGCGGTGGCGTAGCGATGGAAGCCCTGCACCCGCCCCGAGGCGTCCCTGGCGATGATCAGCAGTATCCCGGGAAATCGGCCCTCCAGCACGCCATCCAGGTTCATGTGGAAGCCGCGCTCGGTGTGGGCGCCGCTAGGCGACGCCCGCACGATGTCCGCGAGCTCCGCGAGTTGCTCATCGTTGAGTCCTTGCTCTGCCACGATCTCGGTTGTGATGCCGGAATTGTGGGTGCGCTGCACTGCCTGACGCAGGTTGCGGAATTTGCGTCCCACCATGTCGAAGCTCGACACGTCGACGACGACGTCGCGGCCGATCGGCACCGCCCGAAGCGATTGTCCGATCACGGCCGGGTCGTTCCACAGCTCGAGTCGCCGCTCGCTGCACCCCACCACCGCGATTCGCCAGCCGTGGGCACGACACATGGCGGCGAAGTCGGCGACCAATTCGGGAAATTTCTCCTCGTCACCGATGGGGTCCCCGCCGACCGCGGCAAACCCTATCCGGGTCCGGTATGCCAGCGCAGCGGTCCCGTCGGCAGTGAAGTGGTAGCACTTGCCAGTCTGCATGGCGAACGGCGCCAGCGGATCGTCGCTGGTGGCGCTGATCAACGCCCACACCCGGGGCAGGTCCTCGGACCGCGGGTGCGACGAGGTCGGCCACATCAGCACCATCCCCGAGCCGACGATCAGCAAATCACCGAGCAGGTCGAAGGACAGCACGTGCGAGCCCAGCCCGGCCAACACGAAAAGAGCTGCGGCGGCCGCATGCATGGCCGTCACCGGACGGCCCAGGAAGACGCCGCGGGCGATGAATGCAACCGCACCGAGAACTGTCAGCGACCAGCCCAGCCGGTCGGTGTAGTGCCAGTCCGGGTTTAGGTGGTGATGCGCGAGTATCACGATCAGCCAGCCGGCCGCAGAGAGCAGGGCCAGGGCGCCGATCCAGCGGGCCGCCGGCGAATCGACATGAACGACAACACGTTCGCGCGCGCGGGGCTTCGCTGCGACGTCGACGGGTGGCCCGTTCACCTTCACCTCCCGATGCAGCTAACTTTCAGCTGGGCGGCTCGCTTGCCACCACTGCACCGAATACCCGGCTGATTCGAACTTACCCCTGATCACGGCCGTGCCGGGCCGAAATCGGACGGTTGTCCCGCGGGTATCCCGCAACTGTCTATCGGGGAGAGGGCGGAAAATATATCAGCACGCCCTCTTGCACCACCGTGGCGATGAGTTGCCCGGAGCGATCGAAGAAATGTCCGGTGCCCAGCCCGCGGGAATCCGCGGCCACCGGTGACGATGTCGAATACAACACATAGTCGTTGAAGTCGACCTGCCGGTGAAACCACACCGAGTGATTGGCGGACGCGGCAAAGATACGATCGAAGCCCCAAGACAGCCCGTGGGTGGTGATGACCGAGTCCAGCACGGTGGTGTCCGACGAATAGACCATGGTCGCGGTGTGCAACACGGGGTCGTCGGGCAGCACGCCGTCGGCCTTGACCCAGACCCGGTTGTGGGGAAGCCGATCACCCTTATCCCGCATCACCCAGGCCGGGTCGTTGGTGTAGCGCCATTCGATCGGGTGCAGCGCTTTGACGAAGTGCGGCACGGTCTCCTCGTAGCCGCGCAACAGTTCGCCCATCGGCGGCATGGTGTGGGGCTCGGCCACCTCCGGCGGAGCGACGGCGTGCTCGAGGCCGGCGCCGCCGGACATGTACGAGATCAGCGCCGAGGACAACACCATGCCGTCTTGCACCGCGTCGACGCGCCGATTGGCGAAGCGACGCTCATCGCGCAGCCGCACCACCCGGAATTCGATGTCCTTCGTGATGTCCCCGCCGTTGATGAAGAGCACCGACAGTGCGCTGGGCGGCAGATCGTCCCGGACTAGGGTGCGGCTGCTCGCGACGAACGATTGCGCCATGAGCTGACCACCGAAGGTACGCATCGGGTTCTTGCTGGGATGGGATCCAATGAAGAGATCATCGGCGGCGCGGTTGAGGTCGAGTATCGCCAGCAACTCCTCGAAATCAGACTCGGTTCTTTCGACTTTTTCCGTGGGTTTTTCTCGCGCACTCGGCTCATTACCGACCGACACATGCTCTCCTCTGGGCTAAACGTCATCCTCCCCGATCCGGTGCACATGGATCAGGTTGGTCGAGCCTACTGTGCCAGGTGGCGCGCCGGCGACGATGACCACCAGGTCACCCCGCTTGTAGCGACCGAGTCCGAGCAGCGACTTGTCGACCTGGCGGATCATGCCGTCGGTGGACGTCATCATCGGGACGATGAACGTCTCGGTGCCCCAGGTCATGGCGAGCTGGCTGCGCACCTCGGGCCAGGCGGTGAAGGCCAGCAGCGGCAGCGGGGTATGCAGCCGCGCCAATCGCTTCACGGTATCGCCGGATTGGGTGAAGGCGACCAGGGCCTTGGCGTCGAGTCGCTCGCCGATGTCGCGGGCGGCATAGGAGATCACTCCCCGCTTGGTGCGCGGCACATGCGTCAACGGCGGGGCGGCCGTGGAATTCTCCTCGACCGCGCATATGATGCGCGACATCGTCCGGACGGCCGCCAGCGGATGTTTACCCACCGACGTTTCGCCGGACAACATCAGCGCGTCGGCGCCGTCGAGCACGGCGTTGGCGACGTCGGACGCCTCGGCGCGGGTCGGCCGCGAGCTTTCGATCATCGAGTCGAGCATCTGGGTCGCCACGATGACGGGTTTGGCGTTCTCCCTGGCGATCTGGATGGCCCGCTTCTGCACCAGCGGAACCTCTTCCAGCGGCAGTTCGACGCCCAGGTCGCCGCGGGCCACCATGATGGCGTCGAAGGCCAACACGATGGCTTCCAGGTTGTCGACGGCCTCCGGCTTCTCCAGCTTGGCAATCACCGGTACCCGCCGGCCGATCCCGTCCATCACCTCATGCACCAGCTCGACGTCGGACGGCGAGCGCACGAATGACAGCGCGACCAGGTCGACGCCAAGGTTCAGCGCAAAGGTGAGATCCTCGATGTCCTTGTCCGACAAGGCAGGAGCGGACACACTCATCCCGGGCAGGGACATGCCCTTGTTGTTGCTGACGGGGCCGCCTTCGGTGACGGTGCAGACCACGTCGTCGCCTTCGATGTCGTCGACCACCAGGCCGACCTTGCCGTCGTCAACCAGGACCCGGTCTCCGACCGCGGCGTCCTTGGCCAACTTCTTGTAGGTGGTCGACACTCGGTCGTGGCTGCCTTCGCACTCGGCCACGGTGATTCGTACCGTTTCACCGTCCGCCCAGAAGGTGGGCCCGGTGGCGAAGCGCCCCAGCCTGATCTTCGGGCCCTGCAGGTCGGCGAGCACACCGACCGCGCGCCCGGTGGTGTCGGAAGCGGCCCGTACCCGGTCGTACGCGGCCTTGTGATCGGCGTAGTCGCCGTGGCTGAAGTTCATTCGAGCGACGTCCATTCCGGCCTCCACCAGCGCCAGAATCAGTTCGTCGGAGTTAGTTGCAGGGCCAAGGGTGCAGACGATCTTGCCGCGTCTACTCACGACGAATCAGCATAGTCGCGAAAGGCCAGGCCGGCCGGATTGGTGGTTCGGCGCAGCGCGGCTAGCCCGTGAGAATCGTCGGAACCAATGGAAAGCCAGGAAGATTGCGCAGCACGGTCCACGCTATCGCCGCGACCGTGATGGCCAGCACCGCCGGCATCGGCAGCGACGACTGGCCCTGGCGGCGGCGAAGCACAATCCATCCGGCCAGCATCGGGATACCCACGAAGAGGAAGACGTTGTCGTTGATGCCGGCCAGCAGATCACCGTGCAGCAGATCATGCGTCATGCGAAGCCCACCGCAGAAAGGGCAATTCCAGCCGGTGATCCACTTGAACGGGCACAGCGGATACGCCGAATTGGTGTTGTGCGGGTCGACGAGCCCGACATAACCCAGCGCGCCCGCCAGCAGCACGCCGGTTCCGGCCGCGGTGTAGAGGCGGTGGCGATGCGGGCCGTGCTGACGACACTGCCCCGAAGGCTGCGAAGCGGGATTACGTTCCATCACGCAACGGGCGCCCCTGCGAGTCGGGCACCTTGTCGGTCAGGATCAGGACGGCGTCGACGATGCTCCAGATCAGACCGATTCCGCAGGTCAACCAGCCCACGAGCAGCTGTGCGACACCCATTCCGATGTCACCGATGTAGAAGCGGCCGATCCCGCCGACGCCGATCAGGCTGAGCAGCTGCAAAAGGCCCGCGATGGTCTTCGATTTGTCCGAAAGCGGTAGCCCGGTCACCGGGTGGCGGCCAAAGGGTGCGGCCGGGTCGAAGTAGGCGGCGGGCTGCGGATACTGCGGATACTGCGGATTTTGCGGTGGATATCCGGGCGGATATCCGGGCGGCTGCTGCGATGACGGGCCATACCCCGCGGGGTCGTTCCACGACTGGTCACTCACTTTTTCAGCATGCCAGATCCGCCGGGCCTGCGTCTCGGTCGCGTGACAGCAGCTACCGGCCCCTTCGGCTCCTCAGCCGGAAGCTCAATCGCCGCCGGGTTGGGCCGACGGTGCCCGACGGCGTCGTGTCGTCGTCGGCCGGGCTTTTCTCGGCGGGCTTTTCGGCGTCGGCACCCGGCTTTGCGTCGAGCTGGTCTTCCCGATCCGCTGCCTCGACGTCAAGCTTGCTGGACTCTTCTTCGTCCACAGTGTTTCCTGCAGCGACTTCCGGCTCTGCTGGCTCGGGCTCGGCTTCCGGCTCTTCGGCTTTGTTCCCGGCGGCCTCCGCCTCGTCGGCCTCGTCGGCCTCGGTCTCGATATCGGGCTCTTCGCCTTCGGCTTCTTCGACTTCGGGCTCCGCAACCTCCGCGGCCTCAGGCGCAGCATCAAGCTCTTCGGCTTGGGCCTCTTCGACTTCGGGCTCCGCAACCTCCGCCGCGGCCGTTTCAGGTTCTTCGCCCGTCGACTCGACGGCCTCCGCCTCGTCGGCCTCGTCGGCCTCGGCGGCCTCCGTCTCGATATCGGGCTCTTCGCCTTCGGCTTCTTCGACTTCGGGCTCCGCAACCTCCGCAGCGGTTTCAGGTGCAGCTTCACGCTCTTGGGCTTGGGCCTCGTCGACGGCTGTCCCGGCGGCCTCGGCGTCGATTTCGGGCTCTTCGCCGTCGGCCTCGACAGCTGCGGGCTCGGCGGGCTCCGCAGCCTCAGGCGCAGCTTCACGCTCTTCGGCTTGGGCCTCGTCGACTTCGGGCTCCGCAACCTCCGCCGCGGCCGTTTCAGGTTCTTCGCCCGTCGACTCGACGGCCTCCGCCTCGTCGGCCTCGTCGGCCTCGGCGGCCTCCGCCTCGATATCGGGCTCTTCGCCTTC
>NZ_JBKQOI010000145.1:0-17068 GCF_052145595.1 Mycobacterium sp.
GGCAGTCTGCCCGACGGTGGGCGAATGGTGGCGGTGTTCGCCGACGCCAAGTACGTCGAGGAGATCGCCAACGAGTTCCCCCGAGTGTCGGTCGCCGCCTACAACGGCCCCAACACGGTGCTGTCGGGTCCCGGCGCGGATCTAGAACAGATCGTCGCCAGATGTGGCAATGACGGGAGCCGGTGCACCTGGCTTGAGACCAGCCACGCCTTCCATTCGGAGTTGCTGGAGCCGGTGCTCGGTGAATTCGAGTCGTACGCAGCGCGGTTGCAGTTCGCTGTGCCGACGTTGCCGTTGGTCTGCAACCGAACCGGCGCCGTGCTCACGGCGGAAACCCCGCTGGACGCCCAATATTGGCGGCGGCATTCCCGCCGGCCGGTGCAGTTCGCCGAAAGCGTGCGCACCGTGGCGGCGCTGGGATGCTCGGTGCTGATGGAGATCGGTCCGCAACCGGTTCTGACGGGGGCTGCGGTGCAGGTCTGGCCGGAACATCTGGCCGCGCCGCGTGCGATCGTTTCGCTGCGCAAGGGCGTCGGCGACCGGCGCCAGATCGCCGAAGCGCTGGCCGCGGCCTACGTCAGCGGCCAGCGGCCCAAGTTCGCTGCGCTGCGTCGTCAACCTCGCCGCAGACTCGAACTGCCCACCTATCCGTTCCAGCGCCGTCGCTTCTGGCCCAAGACTTCCGGCATCGCCGGCATCGATGGTCAGGGCGCCGCCGAATCCGGAATCCTGGGTAGTGCAAAAGATCTCGCCTCCGGGGACTCCGTATACACCAGCCGGTGGTCGATCAAATCGCAGCCGTGGCTTTCCGATCACGTCATCTATGGCACCGTTGTCGTTCCGGGCGCGACGTACGCGGCGATGGCCCTGGCCGCGGTTGGGCCGCCGGGGCGGGTGCAAGACGTCTTTTTCTATGAGCCGATCATCCTGGGCGACAAGAATTCCCGGGAGGTGCAGCTGACGTTGCATCCGATCGATGCCGGCGGCTGGACCTTTCAGGTCCACAGCCGCCCATACGGTGATCGCGACGCTGACTGGTCGTTGAACGCCGATGGCACCCTGAAGCCGGGGGTCACCGGTGTCTCCGGTGTCAGCGACGAGCCGGCACCCGATCCGGCGGACTCCATCGACGCGGCACTCGAGCGGTTGGACCGCACGCGTCCGCAGCAGCTCTTCGAGACCTTCGCCGACATGGAGTTGGCATGGGGGCCTACCTGGTCCACGTCCCTCAAATCGCTGTGGGTCGGCGAAGGTGAGGCGATCGGCGATGTCATCGTCGGCGACGAACTCGCCGAACAGCTCGGAAGCGAGCCGATCCATCCGGTGCTACTGGACCTGTGCACCGGAGTCGCGTTCCCCGCTTTCCCGGCGCTCGTCGCGGCCGAACAAGGTCTAGCCGATCTGTTCTTGCCGTTGCGGTACGGGCGGGTAGAGCTGCTGGAGAAGATGCCCCGACGGTTTTATTGCCGCGCGAGGTGGCATACCAGCGCCCTCGACAGCGAAACCCAAGTCTTCGATCTCGATTTCGTCGATCGGGACGGTCGCCAGCTGGGTGGGATTCGCGAGTTCACGGTCAAACGCGCGCCCCGAGAGGCGTTGTTGCGCGGACTCGGCGGCGACGCCACCCGGCTGTTGTATACCCTCGGCTGGCACGAGGTGCTGCCTCCGCCGTCGAACGGTGATATCGGGGGAGCCGGAAACGTGAACGGCACCTGGCTGATTGCCGGATTCGACGAACTGGCGGCCGACCTGCCGGGCTGCATCTCTTTTGACCGGGCCTCAATTTCAGTGAATCCGGAGCCCTTGGGGCAGCTGTTGGCGCAGGCTCGAGAGCGTGGTGAACCGTTCTCCGGCATCGTCTGGCGCAGCGCCGGACCGAGTGCGGAGGAGTCGAGCGCTGAATCTGCCGCGCGGCTGGAGATCGAGATCGACCAGCTGCTCAGTGCCGTGCATACCCTGCAGGCCGATGAGATGGTCAAACTTCCCGGTGGTCTGTGGATCATCACTGAACGGGCCGTGGCGACCGAGTCCGGCGAGCCGGTCGACCCGGTGCAGGCAGCGCTGTGGGGACTCGGCCGCACCATCATCACCGAGGAACCGGCCCTGCACTGCAGGCTGGTCGATTACGACGGATCAGAGGAGGCCGTGCACTCGCTGGCCGGCCTTCTCGCCGCACCGATCGAGGAACCCGAACTCGCACTGCGGCAAGGAAAGTTCTTGGCGTCCCGGTTAGTGCCATGGGCGCGCAGCGGTCATCTCGCGGTACCGCGGGCAACCGATTACGTCCTGGCGCCCACTGAACGCGGCGCGATCGACAACTTGCGTCTGACCGAGGCGGAGGTGCTGCCGCCGGACGAGGGCTATGTACAGATCCGGGTGGAGGCCGCTGGCTTGAACTTCCGGGATGTGCTCAACGTGCTCGGCCTCTACCCGGGCGATCCGGGCCCGATCGGCGGCGACTTCTCCGGCATCGTTACCCAGTTGGGTAGCGGCGTCACCGGACTCGAGGTCGGACAGCGCGTCTTCGGCTTCATGCAGGGCGCGTTCGCCAGCCGGTTCAATGTGCCGGTTCAGTTGCTGGCGCCGGTGCCCGACGGGCTGAGCGCGGTAGCCGCGGCGACCATTCCCGCTGCGGCACTCACGGCGCGGCTCGCGTTCGACTGGGCGAATGTGCGGCCCGGTGACCGCGTGCTCATCCACGCCGCGAGCGGTGGTGTCGGATTGGCCGCGATCCAGATGGCCCAGCAGCACGGTGCGATCGTCTTCGCCACCGCCAGTACATACAAACGCGCGACGCTGCGCAAGATGGGTGTGGAACACGTCTACGACTCGCGCAGTACGGACTTCGCGGATCAGATCCTCGCCGATACCGACGGTGCCGGCGTCGACGTGGTGCTCAACAGCCTGACCAACGAGGGGTTCATCGAAGCGACCGTGCGGGCCACCGCACAGGGTGGCCGGTTCGCCGAGATCGCCAAGCGGGACATCTGGACTCCGGAGCAGATGGCGGCGGCCCGTCCCGATATCGCCTACGAGATCGTCGCGCTGGACGGGACCACCGTGCAAGAGCCCGAGCGTATCCGTGGCCTGCTGGCCGAGGTGTCGGATGGGTTGGCCAGTGGCGAGTGGACGCCACTACCCGTCGAGATATATCCGCTGACGGAGGCGAAGACGGCGTTTCGCCGCATGCAGCAGGCGCGGCATATCGGGAAGATCGTGCTGCAGATGCCGAAACCGCTACAGCCGCGCGGCGATCGGAGCTATCTGATCACCGGTGGACTCGGTGCACTCGGCCTGCACACGGCGGCCCATCTGGCCCAACTCGGGGCCGGTGACATCGTGTTGACCAGCCGGCGTGCGCCCGATGCCGACGCAGAACGGGCAATCGACGACATCACCGAGCGCTACCGGTGCCGCGTCCACACCTTCGCGGCCGATGTCGGCAACGAGGCGCAGGTCGGAGAGCTGCTGGAGCGGATCCGGGCGGAGTTGCCGCCGCTCGCGGGGGTGGTGCATTTGGCGGGCGTGCTCGACGACGCGCTGCTGTCACAGCAGAGCCTCGAGCGTTTCCGGACGACGTTGGCGCCCAAGGCGTTCGGTGCCTGCTACTTAGACCGGTTGACGAAGAACGACGATCTCGACTTCTTCATCGTGTCCTCCTCGGTGGCCAGCTTGCTCGGTTCACCCGGCCAGGCCAACTACTCGACTGCCAACGCGCTGCTCGACGGGCTGGTCGCGGAACGAAAGGCGCAGGGCCTGCCGGCGACCGGCGTCAACTTTGGTCCCTTGGCCAAGGGGGGCATGGCCTCTTCGGAGGCTGCGCGCGCCAATCTCGGTGCGCAAGGCCTGGTTCCGCTGGAACCCACGGCTGCCCTCAACGCGCTCGCCGAGGTTGTCGCCAATGGAACTGGCCAGGCAACCGTCATCAAGGCCAACTGGCAGCGTGCGGCGAAGCTGCTGGGCGGTTCTCGTCCACCGATTCTCGACCTCGTGTTGCCGAGTGCCGTCGCGGAGCCGACCGGCGACGGTGAGTTGCTCCGGCAACTGCGGGAGGTGCCCGAGGCGCAGCGGGCAAGATTCCTGACCGAATTCCTCCAGCAGGAAGTACAGGGCTTCCTGCGGCTCGCGCAACCGCCCGCGGCAACCAGTCGGTTCCTTGACCTGGGTACGGATTCACTGATGGCGGTCGAACTCCGTAACCGGTTGTACAGCCAGTTCGGTGGCGCGTTCACGATCAGCGCTACCGCGGTATTCGACTATCCGACGATCGGGTCGCTCGCTGAGTACCTAGCCGGCCAGGTGCCGGAGTTGGCCTCACAGTCGGGCTCACAGACAAGCGGAGTGGAATCCGTCGGTGCGCCCGAGCCCACCTGATGATTCAACGAATCAACATGTGCGGGGCTTCGTGGCGCACTGAGCCCTTTTAGAGCATTCTCCGAATTACATTGAACGTGGGTGCAATACTCTCGGGATGTCCGTTATCGACCGACTGACGGCGAACCCGTTGGTGGAAAAACTCAAAGCCAAGTATGGGTATCCCTTGGGCACCCGCCTGATGAGGCTTGGCGGCATCATCGACGAAATGTTGTTCCTCAATTACGGCTACGAGGAAGAGCCGCCGATGGCCATCCCGCTGGAGGCTTCCGACGAACCCAACCGGCTCTGCATCCAGCAGTACCACCGCACGGCCACCCAGGCAGATCTCGGCGGAAAAAGGGTGCTGGAGGTCAGTTGCGGCCACGGCGGCGGAGCCTCGTACCTATTCCGCACCCTCCACCCGGCGTCTTACACGGGACTCGACCGCAACGGGGCCGCTATCGCTTTCTGCCGACGAAGGCATAGCCTGCCCGGCCTGGATTTCGTTCACGGCGACGCCCAAAACCTGCCCTTCCCCGACCAATCCTTTGACGCGGTGATCAATGTCGAAGCGTCGCATTGCTACCCCCAGTTTCCCCGCTTCCTCGCCGAAGTGGCACGCGTGCTGCGCCCGGGCGGGCATTTCCTGTACACCGATCTCCGCCATCGCACCGCTGTCGCGGAGTGGGAAGCGGCGTTGGCCGAGTGTCCGATGCGTGTGCTTTCGTGCGAGATCATCAACGAGCAGGTGCTGCGTGCGATCGACAAGAATTCTCAGCGGTTGCTGGAGCTGATCGATCGGCGCGTGCCGAAAGTGCTGCGCGGTGTGGCCCGCGCTCAAACCGGCCTGGAAGGCGAGCTGTTCAACCGCGATACGCGCAGTGGGGATTTGTCCTACCGGATTTACTGCTTGGCCAAGGACTGAGGCGGAATCGATCAGTCGCTGATATCGAATCCGGCGATGACCTTGGTCGGGCGCACCCGCACGACCAATTCGCCGGGAACGGCGTTGCGACGGCCGAATTCATCGGCACGGTCGGCGCCCATGTACCGTGCGCCTGTCCGGGTCGCGACATCCAGCACGTCGTGGGGATCCTCGCCCAGCGTCGCCACACCCTGCACCTGAACGAACGAATACGGTGGATGGGGGTCGTCCACGCAGATCGCGACTCGCGGATCACGATCCAGGGCACGCCCTTTCGACGTGTCACGGCCGGTGTTGAACACCAACTCGCCGTTGTCGACGACGAACCACACCGGAACGACCAGGGGTCGGCCGTCGGCAGCGACGAAAGCCAGCATCCCGGTGCGGGTGCCCGCCGAGAGGAACTCGACGACTTTATGAGAGAGCTCGGCCATCCGCTAGAGCTTGGCCAACTCGTAGTCGGCGATGTGGTCGATCAGGTTCTGCAGGTGGTCCTGCGAGGAGCCCAGGGTGTGCTCGATCGCGGTGAGCCGCGCGGCGTAGTGGCCGACCGGGTATTCCGCGGTCATGCCGATGCCGCCGTGCATCTGGATCGACTCCTGCGCGATATGCCGGCCCGACCGGCCGACCTGCAACTTGGCCCGGGACGCGATCACCGGGTCGAGGTTGCCATCGGCGATCGACATAGCGGCGTAGAGGCTCATGCTGCGGGCCAATTCCAGCGACACGTACATGTCGGCGGCCCGCTGGGTGAGCGCCTGGAATTTATTGAGCGTGACGCCGAACTGCTTGCGGGTCTTGAGGTAGTCGGTGGTCAGGCGTAACGCTTCCTCCATTGCGCCGACGGCCTCGGCGCACAACGCCGACTGGATGCGAATGATGGCGTCACGGATGGCGCGCGACGCGTCGACCGCTTGGGAGTCGTCGCCAAGAGGCTCGGCGGGCGCGGAGTCCAGATCGATCTGAGCGCCGCGCTGACCGTCGAACGTCGGGTAAGGGTGCCGGGTGACCGCCCCGTTGTCCGGCGAGCCATCGACCAAGAACAATCCGGTGCCACCGTCGGGCAATGCGGCGCTGACCACCAATGTGTCGGCGCAGTCACCGGCCAGTACCGGGTTCTTGGTTCCGCTCAGGGTCCACGAATTGCCGTGTCGCACAGCATGAGTGGCGACCTTCGCGGTCGGCTTGCGGTGGCCGGCTTCAAGGTGGGCGAACGCGAGCAGCTTTTGGCCCGCCGCGACGTCGTCCAGCAACTGCTTTTGCGCGTCACTTCCGTGCTCGGCGATCAGCGCGCCGGGCGCCAGGGCGGCATGCACGACGGGTTCGGGAGCCAACCGCCGCCCGATCTCGTTGAGCACCAGCATGATCTCGATCTGGCCGGCCTCCTGAGGTTCGAAACCGAGACCGAGAATGCCGGTGTCGGCGAGCTGGCTCCAGACATCGCGGCTCCAGCCGAGCTCGGTTTCGATGATCTTGTTGCGGCTCTCGGGGTCATAGGTGCGCGACAGTAGGTCACGGGTGGTGTCGCGGAGCAGAACCTGCTCGTTGCTCAACTGAAAGTCCATGGCTGCCTCACAATCCCAGAATGGTGGACGCGATGATGTTGCGCTGCACTTCGTTGCTGCCGCCGTAGATCGATGTCTTGCGGTAGTTGAGGTAGCGGGGGGCGCTGGATTGCGCCCACGGCGGCGAGCCGATGTCTCCGATATTTAGGCCATCCGCCGGCAGCGCGTCGGGACCGGCCACCTCGACGAGCAGCTCGGTGGCCAGCTGCTGCAATTGGCTACCGCGCATCTTGAGCACCGACGATGCCGGGTTCGGCTTACCGTCCGCGGAGTCCGAGACCACCCGCGCCTGCGTGAGTTCGAGTGCCAGCAGCTCGTTTTCGGCCTCGGCCAGCCGCGCCGCGAACAGCGGATCGTTCAGCAACCCGGTTTGTGCGGCGTGCTTTTTCACCTCGGCGAGGCGCACCTTGGTCCGGCCCACTCCGGCGATGCCGGTGCGCTCGTTGCCCAGTAGGAATTTTGCGTACGTCCAGCCCTGGTTCTCTTCTCCGACAAGCTGATCGGCGGGCACGCGAACATCGGAGAAGAACACCTCGTTGACTTCGCGCCCGCCGTCGATCGTCTTGATCGGCCGCAGGGTGATGCCCGGAGTTGTCATGTCGATGAGCAGAAACGAAATGCCGGCCTGGCGCTTCGGCGCCTGCGGGTCGGTGCGCACCAGGCAGAAGATCCAGTCCGCATACTGGCCCAGCGTGGTCCATGTCTTCTGCCCGTTGACGACGTAGCTGTCGCCGTCGCGGACCGCGGTGGTGCGCAGTGCGGCGAGGTCAGACCCGGCCTCGGGCTCGGAGAACCCCTGGCACCACCAGATGTCGATGCTGGCGGTGGGCGGCAGGAAGCGCTGCTTGATCTCCTGGGAGCCGAATTCGGCGATCACCGGGCCGACCATCTTGACGTTGAAGTTCAGCGGCTCGGGGACGGACGCCAATTGCATCTCGTCGGTCCAGATCTGGTACTGGGTGGGTGTCCAGTCCTTGCCGCCCCATTCGACCGGCCAATTCGGTACCGCGAGACCGTGTTCGTTCAAGATCTTGTGGCTGGTGACGATCTGGTCGCGAGACAGTGACAAGCCCTGACGCACCAGCTCGCGGAGCTCTTCGGGGATCTTGGTGGTGTAGACGGTGCGAAGTTCGTCGCGGAACGCGGCTTCCTCCGGTGTGAGCCCCAGTTTCAAGGCGGCCTCCTAACGTATGGGGATGAGCGTGGTGACCCGCTTTCGGACGACGGGCGTCCCGTCCAGGTCGTGCGCTCCGCGTTCCATCTTGACCCATCCCATGCTGTGCTTGTACACAGCCTCGGGTTAATCCACAGGCGGGCGTGGCGACGCCGCTCCGCGGGGACGTTGTGGCGGACGGCGCACCTACCGTCGGCGCATGCGAACAGAACTTCCCGCCGAGCGACTGCATCGACGGCTAGGTACCGACCCGGATAGCGATGCGCACGCCGACTCCGACGGCACGGGGTCGGAGTCGAACGAGCACGTGTCGGATGACGACCAGAATTCGCTGCTGCCGCGGTGGCTTCCTGACGCGTCCCAGAGCCGGGGCTGGGTGGCCGGGGTGCGCGCCGACCCGGGCCGCGCCGGCGCCATCGCGCTGGCGGTGGTGGCTGCCCTTGCCGTACTGATCACGGTGTTCACGGTGTTGCGCGATCGCCCGGCGCCGGTGATGTCGGCGAAGCTCCCGCCGGTGGAGAAGGCGGCCACGGCAAGCCCGAAGTCATCGGCCAATCCGGACCGGCCGGTGGTGGTCAGCGTGGTTGGCCTGGTGCACACCCCCGGACTGGTCACGCTGGCACCGGGCGCGCGCGTCGCCGATGCGCTGCAGGCCGCCGGCGGCGCGGTGACCGGTGCGGACACTATCGGATTGAACATGGCCCGCCCACTCGGCGACGGCGAGCAGATCGTGGTCGGGCTGGCTCCCGTGCCAGGGCAGAAGACGGCGCTCGGCAGCTCGGTGGCCTCCGGTTCGGCGCCGCGGTCTGGGGCACCCGCACCGGGACCGGTATCGGGATCGGTGAAGCCGAAGACGGGCGAGGTGCTCGACCTCAACACCGCGACCGTGGAGCAGCTGGACGCCCTGCCGGGCGTGGGACCGGTGACCGCCGCCGCGATCGTGGCGTGGCGGCAGGCCAACGGCAAATTCACCAGCGTCGACCAGCTCGCCGATGTCGACGGCATCGGCCCGGCGCGGCTGGACAAACTGCGCGCCCTGGTCCGTGTCTGACACCGGTGCGCCAATCCGGCCTCGCCGAATCACCTTCGGCGCATGTCGATGTGCGGCTGGTACCGGCAGCGCTCACCAGCTGGGTGGTGACCGCTGCCGGGGTCTGGTGGCCGGTCGGGCGAGTGGTGGCGTCGTGCTGTGTCGTGCTGCTGGCCGTCGCGGGTGCGCTGGCGTGCTTCGCGGCGCGCCGGCCCGCCCGGACCGCGCGGTTGCCGGCAATCGGCGCCGGCCTTATGGCCATCGGCGTTGTGGGCGCGGGGTTTGGCCTCGCGATCACGCTGCGCGCCGACGCGGTAGGGCGCCACCCGATCACCGCGGCGTTCGGGACGGCCGCACCGGTGACGGTAACCCCGACCGAGAGCCCAGTGTCGTTGGGCAGCGGGAGGCTGATGTTTCGTGCCACCCTGCAGCGCCTGCGCTCCGACGAGATGTCTGGCCGGGTCGTCGTTTTTGCCCAGGCGTCCGACTTCGGTGGCGTGATGGCGGGCCGGGCGGTGCGGTTTACTGCGCGCATCAACCGTCCGACCCGCCACGATTTGACGGTCGCCGTGCTCATTGCGTCGGGCCGGCCGACCATGGGTACCGCCAGCGCGGTACAGCGGGCCGCTCATGCCGTGCGCAGCCGGTTCGCCGCCGCCGCCCGCGATACCTTGCCCGCCGATCGGGCCGCGATACTGCCCGCCCTGGTCCTCGGTGATACCTCGGCGGTCACTGCCGAGACCAGCCGTGACTTTCGCACGGCGGGCATGACGCACCTGATGGCTGTATCGGGGGCCAACGTCACGATCGTGTGCGCGGCGGTGCTGTTCTCGGCCCGGCTGATCGGCCCGCGCGCCGCCGTCGGGCTCGCTGCGGTGGCATTGGTGGCGTTCGTCATCGTCGTGCAGCCGACGGCAAGCGTGTTGCGGGCGGCCGTGATGGGCGCCATCGCGTTGGCCGGCATGCTGTCTTCTCGTCGGCGGCAAGCGATTCCGGCACTGTCGGCCACGGTGCTGCTATTGCTGGCCGTTGCTCCCCACCTGGCCGTCGACGTGGGCTTCGCGCTGTCGGTGCTGGCGACGGCCGCGCTGGTGGTCGTCGCGCCGGTCTGGTCACGGCGCCTGGTCGGCAGAGGCTGGCCCAAGCCGCTGGCGGACGCGCTTGCGGTTGCGTTGGCCGCCCACGTGGTGACCGCCCCGCTGGTGGCCGGGATCTCGGGCAAGGTCAGCTTGGTGGCCGCGGGGGCCAATCTCGCCGTGGCACCCGTGATAGCGCCGATCACCGTGCTGGGCAGCGCGGCGGCCGTGTTGTGCCTGCTGTGGCCGGCCGGTGCGCAGCTGCTGATCGGTTTCACCGGGCCCGAACTGTGGTGGGTCTTGAATGTGGCGCGGTGGTCCTCCGGCGTGCCGGCCGCGACGGTGCCCGTTCCGGCCGGTGTGCCCGGTGTGCTGGTGGTCGGTGCGGTTACGGTGTTGGTGCTTCTGCTGGCCGTGGCGCTGCGGCGGTGGCGCCGGCTTCGCACGGCGACCGGATTGGCCCTGGCGGCAATGGTCATCTGCTTGCTGGCTTGGTCGTTGTCCGGGCCGCTGGGTCCCAGAACGTCTGTAGTCGGACCGTCGTGACAACATCATGGGGTGAGCGAGGTTTCGCCGTTGCACCTGGTCTTGGGAGACGAGGAGTTGCTGGTCGAGCGGACGGTGTCCGACGTGCTGCGCGCGGTGCGCAAGCGGGCCGGCGCCGGCCCCGGCGCCGATAACATCCCCGTCAACCGGATGCGTGCCGGTGACGTCGGCACCTACGAGCTCGCCGAACTGCTGAGCCCGTCGCTGTTCGCCGATGAGCGCATCGTGGTGCTGGAGGCCGCCGCGGAAGCCGGCAAGGACGCGGCGGCGATGATCGCCGCCGCTGCCGCCGACGTTCCGGCGGGCACGGTGCTGGTCGTGGTGCATTCGGGCGGTGGGCGAGCCAAAGCGCTGGCCACCGAACTGCAGTCGCTTGGCGCTGTCGTGCACGCGTGCGCGCGGATCACCAAGGTAAGCGAACGCGTCGACTTCATCCGAAAGGAATTTCGTGCGCTGCGGGTCAAGGTCGACGAGGAGACGGTGACCGCTCTGCTGGACGCCGTTGGTTCCGACGTGCGCGAGCTCGCCGCTGCATGTTCGCAGTTGGTCGCGGACACCGCCGGTGACGTCGATGCCGTCGCGGTGCGCCGCTATCACAGCGGAAGGGCCGAGGTGAAGGGCTTCGACATCGCTGACAAGGCGGTGACCGGCGACGTCGGGGGAGCCACTGAGGCGCTGCGGTGGGCGATGATGCGCGGTGAACCGCTGGTGGTGCTGGCCGACGCGCTGGCCGAAGCCGTGCACACGATCGGCCGGGTGGGGCCGCTGTCCGGAGACCCCTATCGTCTCGCGGCGGAGCTGGGGATGCCGCCATGGCGCGTGCAGAAAGCCCAGAAACAGGCTCGCCGCTGGTCGCGCGACACGGTGGCGACCGCGATGAAAGTGGTGGCAGCGCTCAACGCCAACGTCAAGGGGGCCGTCGCCGACGCGGACTACGCGCTGGAATCCGCGGTCAGGCAGGTTGCCGAGCTCGTGGCCGACCGGGGGCGATGAGGTGGTTGGCGGGCCTCAGTGCTTGTTGAGGGCGTTGAGGGACTTGGCCAGCGCCGACTTCTTGTTGGCCGCCTGGTTCTTGTGGATCACGCCCCTGCTGGCGGCCTTGTCCAGCTTGCGGTTGGTCGACACCAGCAACTCCGCGGCCTTCTCCCTGTCGCCGGCGTGGGTCGCCTCGCGAAGCGCGCGCACAGCGGTACGAAGCGACGACTTCACCGCCTTGTTGCGCAGTCGGGCGCGCTCGTTAGTGCGATTGCGCTTCTGCTGCGACTTGATGTTGGCCACGCGTCAGTTCCTTCTTCGAATCGGTGCTTGCGGTGTTTGCCTTGGGGGGCGCCCCACACCCAGTAGTGACTGCTCAGGTTATCAGTCGGTTACGTTTTCTCCCAAAAGGGGAACCCGTCGCCTGCCAGAACGTCGAGTTGAGGCACCATCACTAAAGTGAGTCTTGCGAGTCAGCTTGAGGAGGCCAGGCGGAGGTCGCGCGGCTCTGGGCGTCCGGACGCGCGTTCAGAGCGCATCTTCGGCGGGTACAACACATCGGACGCCTGCTATTGGCTGGCCTTCGATGAAATGTTCGACGCCCAGGGCAACGTCCGCGGCCCGTACAAGGGCATCTATGCCGAGCTTGCGCCGTCGGACGCCTCAGAGCTCAACTCCCGCGCCGAAGCGCTCGGCCGCGCGTTCATCGACCAGGGCATCACGTTTTCGCTGTCCGGCCAGGAGCGGCCTTTCCCGCTGGACCTGGTGCCGCGGGTTATCTCGGCCGCCGAGTGGAGCCGTCTGGAGCGGGGCATCACCCAGCGGGTCAAGGCCCTCGAGATGTACCTCGACGACATCTACGGCGACCAGGAGATCCTGAACGACGGCGTCATCCCGCGCCGGTTGGTCACTTCCTGCGAGCACTTTCACCGTCAGGCCGTGGGCATCGTCCCGCCCAACGGGGTGCGCATCCACGTCGCCGGCATCGACCTGATCCGCGATGATCGGGGCAACTTCCGGGTCCTCGAAGACAACCTGCGCTCGCCCTCCGGAGTCTCCTATGTGATGGAGAACCGGCGCACCATGGCGCGGGTCTTCCCGAACCTGTTCGCCACCCATCGGGTGCGCGCCGTCGACGATTACTCGGCACACCTGCTGCGGGCGCAGCGCAACTCCGCGGCTACCAACGAGGCCGACCCAACAGTCGTAGTCCTGACGCCGGGCGTGGCGAACTCGGCTTACTTCGAGCATTCGCTCCTGGCCCGTCAGATGGGTGTTGAGCTCGTCGAAGGCCGCGACCTGTTCTGTCGCGACAACCAGGTGTACATGCGCACCACCGAGGGCGAGCGCCAAGTCGACGTCATCTACCGGCGCATCGACGATACCTTCCTGGACCCGCTGCAGTTCCGTGCCGACTCGGTGCTGGGGGTGGCCGGTCTGGTCAACGCCGCCCGCGCCGGGAACGTCGTCATTTCCAGCGCGATCGGCAACGGTGTCGGCGACGACAAGCTCGTCTACACCTATGTGCCGACCATGATCGAGTACTACCTGGGCGAGAAACCGCTGCTGGCCAACGTGGAGACGTTCCGGTGCTGGCTGGATGACGAACGCGAAGAGGTCCTCGACCGCATCGACGAGCTGGTCCTCAAGCCGGTCGAGGGATCCGGCGGTTACGGCATCGTGTTCGGTCCGGAGGCGTCCGACAAAGATTTGGCTGCCGTCGCCAAGAAGATTCGCGACGACCCGCGAAGCTGGATCGCCCAGCCGATGATGGAACTGTCGACCGTGCCGACCCAGGTCGAAGACGCGCTGGCCCCGCGCTACGTCGACCTGCGGCCGTTCGCCGTCAACGACGGCGACGACGTCTGGGTGCTGCCGGGTGGGCTCACCCGGGTGGCCCTGGTCGAGGGTTCGCGGGTGGTCAACTCCAGCCAGGGCGGCGGGTCCAAGGACACGTGGGTGCTGGCGCCGCGGGCCGCCGCCGTCACCCGCGAGCTGGGGGCCGCCGAGGTGGTGCGCAAGCTGCCGAAATCCGCTCAGGAACCGGCCGTCAACGGAAGCTCGAAGCGGACGCAACAACGGTCGCAGCAGGCCGACCAACACCCGGACGAACAGCCCCAGCAGCAGCAACGACAACAGCAACAGCAGGTGATGCGCTGATGCTGGCCCGTAACGCCGAGGCGCTCTATTGGATCGGTCGCTACGTCGAGCGCGCCGACGACACCGCGCGAATTCTGGACGTAGCGCTGCACCAATTGCTCGAGGATTCCAGCGTAGACGCGGACCAGGCGTCCCGGTTGCTGCTGCGAGTGCTCGGTATCGATCCCCCGGATCACGACCTGGATGTCTGGTCGTTGACCGACCTGGTCGCCTTCGGCACCAACATGTCGGGCGGCTGTTCGATCGTCGACGCCATCACGGCGGCGCGGGAAAACGCGAAGTCGGCGCGGGAAGTGACATCCAGCGAAATCTGGGAGTGCCTCAACACCACATACAACGCCCTGGCCGAACGCGAGCGCGCCGCCAAACGCCTTGGCCCACACGAGTTTCTGTCGTTCATCGAAGGCCGGGCGGCAATGTTCGCCGGCCTGGCCGACTCGACACTCTCGCGCGACGACGGGTACCGCTTCATGCTGCTGGGCCGCGCGATCGAGCGGGTCGACATGACGGTGCGGCTGCTGCTGTCGCGGGTCGGCGACAGCGCTTCGTCCCCGGCGTGGGTGACGCTGTTACGCTCGGCGGGCGCGCACGACACCTACCTGCGCGCGTACCGCGGTGTGCTGGACGCCAGCCGGGTCGTCGAGTTCATGCTGCTCGACCGCCTGTTTCCGCGGTCGGTGTTCTACTCGCTGAGGATGGCCGAACACAATCTCGACGAGCTGCTGCGCAGTCCGCAGAGCCGGATCGGGGCCACCGCTGAGGCGCAGCGGTTGCTCGGGCGGGCCCGCAGCGAACTGGAGTTCGTGCAACCCGGCGTGTTGCTCGAGTCATTGGACAGCCGTTTGGCGGGCTTGCAGCTAACCTGTCGCGATGTTGGAGAAGCGTTGTCGCTGCAGTACTTTCACGTTACTCCTTGGGTGGCATGGTCGGATGCCGGCCAGCGCGCTCGACTGGCCACCAGGCAGGGCGAGGCCTGATGTGGCGGATGCGGGTGGTGCACACCACCGGGTACGCTTACCAATCGCCGGTGATCGCCTCATACAACGAAGCCCGGCTGACCCCGCAGTCGGACACCAGGCAAAACGTCATCCTCAACCGTGTCGAGACCATCCCGGCAACCCGGTCCTACCGCTACATCGACTATTGGGGTACGGCCGTAACGGCGTTCGACCTGCACGCGCCGCACGCCGATCTCACGGTGACCTCTTCTTCGGTCGTCGAGACCGAGCGGCCGGAGCCGCCCGCGGCCGATGCCAGCTGGAAGGATCTGCAATCGGAGGCCGTGATCGATCGTTTCGACGAGTTGCTCCGCTCCACCGCGCACACCCCTTTGAGCAAGCGTGTTGTGTCCGTGGGCAAAAAGATCGCCAAGGCTTGCGATCCCCAGGAAGCCGTCGTCGCCGCAGCCAAGTGGGTGCGCGGCGAGCTGGACTACCTTCCGGGGACCACCGGTGTGCACACGTCCGGGCTTGACGCACTGAATGAAGGCAAGGGTGTCTGCCAGGACTTTGTGCACTTGATGCTGATTGCGTTGCGCGGCATGGGAATTCCCGGGCGTTATGTGTCGGGCTACTTGCACCCCAAACCAAAGGCCGCCGTCGGGGATACCGTGGACGGGCGAACCCACGCCTGGATTCAGGCCTGGACCGGCGGTTGGTGGAGCTACGACCCCACCAACGACACCGAGATCACCGAGCAATACGTCAGCGTGGGCGCCGGCCGTGACTACACCGACGTCGCCCCGCTGAAAGGCATCTATTCCGGTGAAGGGGCAACGGATCTCGACGTCATTGTGGAGATCACCCGGCTGGCTTAGCCGATCGGGTAAGCGTGCGGTACCCGGGGTGGACATGCGGCGTCAGGCCCTGCTGCTGCGCCACCGTGGCGAGGAGCCCGCGAAGGGTGCCGTACTGCTCAGGGTCAAGGGCCGCGGTGAGCCGGAGGTCATGCTGGCGCGCGAGGTCGGAAAGCTTGCGCATCAGTCTTTTCCCGGCCGCGGTGAGAAAGAGGGCGTGCAGGCGGCGATCGTCAGGGTTGCGGCGCCGTTCGACATAGCCGCGCTGCTCGAGCTCGTCAACGTATACGACGACGCGGCTGGGCAACATTCCCAACTGAGCGCTGAGGACCTGCTGGCTGCGGCCGGGCTCGGCGGCGATCACGCGCAGGATTCCCGCGTGCGGTGGGGTCAATTCGACAGTGGCGACCTGCTCGGCGAATAGCGCTGCGGCGTGATGGCCGAGTTGAGCCAACAGGAAGGCCACGCCATCGGGGTGGTCGCTGGCTGGGGACGATGACACCGTCACATCATAGTATTTGCGAATAATTCTTCGAATGAATAATTCGAGGGCTTGTGGGGCCGACGATCGAGACATATCGTTCACGCTATGAACGATTCACAGACGGACAGAAATGAGCCGGTCCCAGAACGCCGTCCGCAAGGCGGGCCGCCGTTGGTATTGCTCGCGCTGGTCTGTGTTGGGCTGCTCTTCGGTGGGCTTGCCATCGGGGTCGCACTCGGCGGCGTGATGCCGTTGCCGTACGGGCCGGTGGCCGCGGTCGCGGCCTACGTTCGCGCCCAGCCGGTCGCGGTGCAAGTCATCGCGACCGCGGTGTTCGCGTCGTCGGTGCCGTTGGCGATCTACGCGGCGACGGCCAGTGCCCGGTTGAGGCAGCTCGGGGTAACTGCGCCCGGAGCCACGATCGCGCTCGCCGGTGGCACCCTGGCGGCCGGCGCGCTGGGCCTGACCGGATTGTTGGCCTGGACGCTGTCGAGACCGGAAGTCAGCGCGGACACCGCATTGGTGCGGGCGGTCTACTTCCTGGTGTTTCTGGTCGGCGGCCCGGGGCACATCGTGGCCTTGGGCCTGCTGGTCGCCGGTATGGCGGTGCCCAGTTTGATCCTGGGATTGACGCCGAGGTTGCTGGCCTGGATCGGCCTGGCGACCGCCGCCCTCGCCGAATTGACCACGTTGGTGTTGGTCTGGCCGGAACTGGGAGTCATCCTGCCGATCGCACGGGTCTCGGCGTTGATATGGCTGGTGGTGGCCGGGGCGCTATTGCCGCTGCGGCGCAACGATGTTCGGCACGCACGCCTGCGACCGCGCGCCCCGGCCGGCGCCGCGGTCAGCGACTAACCCGAAGTTGCGGTAGCTGAGCGGGCCGATTGTTTCGTTGATCTGGGGAAAGAGTTCGGGCGGGCCTGGTTGTGTAGTCAGAATAGTGGGCGTGTCGGCTTGGCATACCTCGGCATAGTCGTTAGAC
>NZ_JBKQOI010000146.1:0-4055 GCF_052145595.1 Mycobacterium sp.
CACGAGGGTGGGCACGCGGATTGTCGGAAGCACCGTGCGCACGTTCAACCGGGCCGCAATCGGATGCATGAGAGCAAGTGTCCCTGGGCTCGCCGCCATCCGCTCCATCCGAGCCCATGTTGCCCGAATCTCCTCGTTCCACGGCATGTCCGGGTTGAGGACGTGCTGCAATTCCCCGGTCCCCCACAACGTGACCATGGTTTCGGCCCATTCCTCGGGCGTGAGCCCCCCAGCGCGTTCGGTCTCCGCATCCGCGTAGCCTTCGGCGACTATCAGCGCCGACGTGCGCGACGGATGCGTTGCCGCGAACAGCGCCGCTGTCGCGAACGCGCCGTCAATCGCGAAGAGGACCGCTTCGCGACTCCCGAGGTCATCCAGCACGGCGGTGATGCTATCGGCCCATTGCTCCAAGGTCGGCAGCGCGCCCGGCGTGACGGGATCGGACGCTCCCGTGCCCGGCTGGTCAAAAAAGATGAGCCGCCCGAGCGATGTCATCGCCTCGACCCACCCTTGAAGGGACGGTAGCTCCGGAAGATGCTCGCAGCACGTGAACCAGTTCGGGACGAACACGATATCGCGAGGACCTTCACGTGACGTGCGATAGGCGACGCGCAAGTCCCCGTTCAGCGCATAGCGCGTCTCCGAGAACATTGCGGAAGTGTAAGCCGCGCGGAGCGGGTCGAGATTCGTTTCAATGCAGCGGCGGCTCATGGGCGCGCGGCGTTAAGCAAAGTCGCCAGCGGCGATGAGCGACGAGACAGGGAGTCTTGATTTGGCGAAGCGACGGCGTTGCAACGCTTTTCGTGGGTCCTCCCGGCAAATACCCCCTCTGAGCTGGGACTTCCCCGGTGCGTTGGTGTCGCATGGTGTCGCATGGGTGTCGCGTCGGCGGGTTAGCTGGTGTCAGACTGGGGGCATGACCAGCGCCGACGATGACCGGGGCGAGTACATCCGGCAGTTGCGCGCCGCCGGGTGGTCGGTGCCCGAGATCGGTGAGGATCTGGGCCTGTCCCGGTCGCAGGTGTATCGGATTCTGGCCGTGGTCGGTGACCCGGCCCGCGAACCCGACGACAACGACGAGGACGACTGGGACATCGACGGGGCCGAAGCCGAGTTCGACGCCACCGGCGACGAGGACCCGCACGTGTTGCCGTTCACCCACGTCGGCGAGGACCCGCCCGGCAGTCCGCGCTATCTGGACGGCAACGGGGCGAGTATGAGCAGTCTGGATTTCTACCGGTGGTGTACCTACCGGCGCAACGATGACGGCGACTGGCAGTTGGCCGCCGACGTAGAGGCGGATATGGCGCGGCAGATCACGGAGTACGCGGCGCGGGAGCGGGTCTAGAGATTTGCTCCCCGGCGCTGGCCGTGGGCACACCGTGGGCACAACATGGGCACATTTCTGTAGGTCTCTGTCGATCTACGTTATGGCGTTCTCGCAGCTCACAGCGGGTTTAGGCCCCTGGCCTGGACCGGCGATAACAGTTCAATCCTGACAGGGGGTTAGGGGTGGGACAACGACAACGCACTCGCCGCACGGCGTGCCAAATACCAGGCAGGCATGCATGAAACGCTGTAGTGCCATTGGATAGGGTCGAGTCGGCTCTGTCTGAAAACGGGCGAATATTCGCCCGACAACCTGCCGCATGGCTGATGCGCGCGAGCTGGAAACACGCAGCTGAGCATGATCAGAGGGATGGTGGCACCCCGAAGATGCCGGGCGAGCCAAAGAGGGTGCAGCCGAGTCGAAATAGGGATTTGACCAGTAAGAACGGGCGGAAGTAACTCCGCCGATGTCTGCGTTATTGCTCCTCGACCTGATCGGAACGTCCAAGCCGTATATCAGGCTTTTTCAGCTCGACTACGAGATGTCGTGTCCGAGCGAATTCTTTAGACTTGGCTTACCCGTACAGGCACGGCGACTACGCCGGGGGTGGCGACAGGACCTGGATGACCTCGCGCAGCGGTTCCGGGGACGTCGCAACTTCGCCGATGAACGGGTGCGAAAGTTCCAAGACGAGGAACAGGTTGGCGGCTACCAGCACGCCGAGGGTCGCGACCATCGGGTAGTGCATGGCGGGTTTCTCGACGCCGTAAATGATCGCGCAGCCAAGGAGCAGCCCGCTGGTGAGGAAGATGACCGCCCACAACGACCAGGGTGGGCCGACGTCGGTGCGGGCTTGGACTACCCGTTCTGTGCGTGCCTGACTGATCTTGTCGAGGTTGGTGAAAGAGGTAGCGAGGAAAGTCTTTTGGGTATCGTTGCGGGGCTGGACTTGCTCGTATGCGGTGTAAAGGCGCGCCAAAGCGTTATCGGCCTCAGAGAAGGAATGGCCACTCGCGGCGATAGGCCACTCGACGACGGCCGCACGTTCGTACTCCAGGAGACTCTGCCGGATCCGGTCGCTGTCGGCCTTGTCGAACACGGTGAGGTCCCTGGCCATCTGCACTGCGTCCGCGCCCTCGGTCCGTGACTTGGCGTCCGCACTGTTGATCTGACCCCACATCGCGGAGACGACGAAACCGGTGAAGAACGCGAACACGAATCCGACGACGCCGAAGGCGAACTTTGTTGCATCGTTGTGCTCGTCGCCCTTGAGCCGGGGGAACCGATGCCGGACATACATCTGGACAAGAACTGCTCCGCCTGCAACGAGGACGATGAGTCCGAGCAATATCACCCACGCCGGGACGTTGCTCACGATCCAACCACTCACAAGCCACACTCCTCCGAGCATCGCGCCAGCAACCCAGGCGGGGTTAGGCTCGATATGTCGCTCTGGACCCTACTGCGGACACGAGTGTTGTTGATGCTCTTTGGCCCACAGGCGCAGCCATTGCCGTAGCACGGCGTCGGGGTGTGTCGGACGGGTCGCTGCTGTTCCTGCTGCACCTGATCTCAAAGATGCAGCCTTTCCGCAACTGCGAGGAACGCGGCCACCACCTTGGCGCCGTGGGATGCAAGCGGCAACAAGCTAACTCACGGGCGATCATAGCCAGCCGCTAGCCGAGGCCGGTGCCGAACAGCAGGCCCACCAGGTAGGTGATAGTGGCGGCGCCGTAGCCGATGAGCAGCTGGCGCAGTGCTCGCCGAACTGGCGGTCCGCCGGACAGCAGGCCGACTATAGCGCCGGTGGCCGGGTTGATGATGTCGCGCTGAGCATGCGCGACAGCGCCGGGCTGCTGGCTTTGTGCTGAGGTCTCGGTGGTGGGGGAATTCATTGGCGGCCGTGTCTTTAATGGATGGGTTTTTGGCGCCGCTCGTGGCACGCCAGGATTTTGCGCTCGCCCATCACGCCAAGGTGGATGCGAGGAAGTTGAAGACGGTCTGATGAAGCTGATACATCGCACCTTCGTGGCAATGCGCGCCTGCGCCGTCGGCGCTGCGCAGCACGACGTGTTGGTGTGGTGCCTGCAGTTGCTGCGCTAAAGCGGCTGCCTGCCCCTGGAACACCTTGTCCTCCTCGCCTTCCAGAATGAGGACAGGTGTTCGGATGCTGCGAATCTGCTCGGCGCTGAGGGTGTAGTCAGCGGTTTTGCGAATGTAGTCGGCCGCGGAGTTGACACCATAAACCCAGACGCCATTTTGCAGACCCCAGCGGGCATTCGTGTCATTCCTGGCCATCTCGTCCAGCAGCGGGAGCGCTTCGTCATCCCGGTTCTGCTCGATCAAGTCCAGCGTTGCCTTGGGAATCGGCGGGTAGGAGGCATAGAAGGTGGTCATGCCGTCGTTGCAGACAATGGCCGCCGACCGATGATCGTGCGCAGCGTAGCGCGCTACCAGATAGCCACCGAGGCTGTAGCCGAAGTGGACGATCTTGCTGTCATCGATCTCGGGGGTGGTCAGCGCGAAGTCAACCACGGGGCCAAGAACATTTTCCCAGTCTGGACGGTATGTTGTTATGAAAGGCGAACTGTCGCTCCCCACGCCGTAGTCGTCATCGTCTGGGCGAACACGAAATCGGTTGGCTTGCAGGCTTTTCGGCAGGTCTCCTGTTCAGGTTCGACCGGAGCCGACACCGGTGCCGGCCGGGCTGAGCATGGGCGCCGCC
>NZ_JBKQOI010000147.1:0-8643 GCF_052145595.1 Mycobacterium sp.
TGCAGCCATCCAGGATAGTGGCACCCATATCGCAGAGGTTCTGCCGGCCGGTCGAGCAGTAGCGGCAGGTCCCGCAGTTCGGGATGAAGCTGCACACCACGTGGTCGCCAGGCTTGACCTTGGTGACACCGGGGCCTACCTCCTCGATAACCCCGGACCCCTCATGGCCACCCACGATCGGGTACCGCGGTGGCAGGTCGCCGTCTGTGAGGTGCAGGTCCGAATGGCACAGTCCTGCGGCGGTGTACTTGATCAGCACCTCGCCAGAACCTGGCCCGTCAAGGTTTAGCTCCATCAGTTCGAACGGCTTGCCCGCCTCAAGCAGTACTGCAGCAGTGGTTTTCATTGTGATGTCCCTTTCTAGAGCGATGTCGACGCCTTTGGTCTGGTGTAGAGGTCGATGCCGGAGGCGCCGAGTTCGCGGTCCAGCCCGATTGCTTGTACTCGCCCAACGGCATGGCTCGCCTTGAGCTGCCACGCGGTTCGATGTGCCTTGGAGATGTCGCGGGTCCAAATCTCCACTGCGAGCCCATACACGGAATCGTTTGCGGCAGTGGCGACTCCACGCTCCGCGGAGAAACCGCGCGCCTGCGGCGTAACCGGAGCTCCGCCTGTCGTGAGACGGAAGATGCGAGTTGCGTCGCTCATTAGGCCAAACTTTTCATCGCGGCCGCGGCGGTTACTTCGCCCAAGGGAAGAACTTCGCCACCGCTGCGGCAATAATCCGCTGATAGGACGGGCCCGTGATTCGAGCGAGCACATCGACGGCCTTTGCCTCCCAGCCGACCACGACCCGGGCGTGGCCCTTGGCGACTCCGCTGACTATGGCCTCTGCGGCCATTTCCGGCGAATGGATGGCCAACCGCTTGTCGAAGAACTCCGCAAAGGTCTGCTGGTCCTCGCCGTCGGCCACAGTAGCGTTGCGGGCGACGGCGGTCTTGATACCGCCGGGATGCACGCATGTCACCTTGACCGGATACTTGGCGATCAGCATCTCCTGGCGCAACGCCTCGGTGAAACCGCGCACGGCGAACTTGGCCGCGTTGTAGGCGCTTTGACCGGGCACTGCGATCAGCCCGAACAGGCTCGAGATATTGACGACGTGCCCGTCACCGGACGCGATCACATGCGGCAGAAAGGCTTTGGTGCCGTTGACGACGCCCCAGAAGTCGACGTCGATGATGCGCTCGATGTCCTTGAACTCGGACTTCTCGACGTTACCGTTGTAGGCGATGCCGGCGTTGTTGTAGACCTGGTTGACTGCGCCGAAGTGTGCGACGACGGCGTCGGCGTAGGCCAGCACGGCCTCCCGCTCGGCGACGTCGAGCCGGTCGGACTTCACGTCCGCGCCGAGTGCTTTGGCCTGGCGCACGGTTTCGGCAAGTCCGTCGGTGTCGATGTCGGAGAGCGCGAGCTTCGCGCCCTTCTTCGCGAGATTGAGGGCCAGTGCTCTGCCGATGCCGGAGCCGGCTCCGGTGATGACGGCGACTTTGCCTTCGAATGAGCTCATTTGGCTGCGACCTTTCGTCGGAGGGTGTGGATCTGGGAGCTTTCGGTGGGGAGGTGGTTGCGCAGTTTTACCCCGAGGTCGGCGATCGCGTCGCGTGCTTCGGGGAGCAGACTGACCTGAAGGTGGAAGTCGTGCCACATGTTGTCGAACTGGCGGTGGTCGAGGAGGGCCGTCTTCGAAGCGGCACAGGCAGTTTCGATCTTGTCCGCGTCGACGGAGATCGGATCGTCACCGGCGGTCTGCATGATGATCGGCGGCAGGCCCGTCATATCTCCGTACACCGGAGAGATGCCAGGCAACCGCGGATCGGAGGACCCGGCATAGCGCGGCGCCCACTCCGCCGTCATGGACGGAAGGATCAGCGGATCGCGCAGTGCCGGCCGCATCTCGTCGACGTCGATGGCGAGGTCGGCCCAGGGGCAGATCAAGCCGAGCGCGGCCGGGGCGGCGATTCCGCGATCGCGCAGCACCATGGCGAGCGCCAGGGTTAGCCCGCCGCCGGCCGAATCACCGGCAATGACGGTCGTTTTCGGGTCGAGCCCGTCCTCGAGCAGCCGGGAGTAGACCACGAGCATTTCCTCCAGGGCAATCGGATAGGAAGCTTCGGGTGCGCGTGAGTAGTCGGGGATCAGCGCTGTCATGCCGGCCGCCGCGGCGAGCTGCGCGACCAGGCCGCGGTAGCCCTTGGCGCTACCCAGGGCATAGGCGCCGCCGTGCAGGTAGATCAGCGTCCCGCAGGTTGCGGAATGCGGGGGTTGCACCCGCTCGACGGGGACGCCCGCGACGATGACGCGCTCGTAGCGGGTGCCCTTGGGAGGGCGGGCCGCAGCCGTGAGCAGCTCGAGCATGAGGCGCCGCCCACCGACGCCCATACGGCGGGACGCGAACGGTGGTCGCGCGCCTCGGAGCACGGCCCGGATCACACTCTTCCTGACTTTCACGATGACCTCTCAATAAGGGGATAGCGAGATATATTGGCGGGCAAGCTTGCTCAGGCCACAGCCGCGCCGACGGATGTCCCGCCGAACCGCAGCACACCGTCTTCAACAGGGTCTTCGAGAAGCATCTTCGAGTCTTTCTCGTAGTGCATGAGCACCTTCCACGGATGCTTGGACCCCTGGCGCGGCATAGTGTCCTGGCCGCGCTGCACGTAACCGGACTGCAGCTGGTCGAACATGCCGACGTCCAGCGCGCAGTCCTCGACATCGCGCGGAGTTGCCACCGCGTAGCCGTTCGCGTCCATGTGCCTGAACAGCCGGACCAGGTAGGCGCCAGCGATGTCGGCCTTCAGGGTCCACGACGCGTTGGTGTAACCGAAAACCCAGGCCATGTTGGGGATGTTCTCCACCAGCACACCCTTGTAGGTCATCTGGTCGTGCAGCTCTCGCGCCTCGCCGTCCACGGACAGTTTCATGCCACCCAGCATCTGGATGCTCAGGCCGGTCGCAGTGACGATGATGTCGGCTTCCAGTTCGCGCCCGGACTTCAGCAGGATGCCCTTCTCGGTGAAGGTGTCGATCTGATCGGTGACCACCGACGCCTCACCGGATGCCAGCACCTTGAACAGATCACCATTGGGCACCGCACACAGGCGCTGGTCCCAGGGCATGTACTTCGGCGTGAAGTGGCTCATGTCGACGGAGGGGCCGACGCGGCGCCGGACCCGCCAGAGCAGGAGTCGGCGCATCTGAGTCGGCCAGCGTCGGCACGCCAGGTACATCTGACGTTGGATCGCAATGTTTCGCTTGCGCGCTAACTCGTACACCCACCTGTCCGGGAGGAAACGACCCAGGACTTCGGAGATCTTGTCGACCGCCGGCAACGAGAAGATGTACGACGGGGAGCGTTGCAGCATGGTGACGTGCTCGGCGTCGCCGGCGATCGCCGGGACCAGGGTGACGGCCGTTGCGCCGCTGCCGATGACGACGACCTTCTTGCCGGTGTAGTCCAGGTCTTCCGGCCACTGCTGTGGGTGAACGCACCGACCCTTGAACTGGTCCACACCGGGGAAGGCCGGGAGGTAGCCCGCGTCGTAGTTGTAGTAGCCGGTGCAGCTGATGAGGTAATTGCAGCTGTAGGTGCGCGTTTCGCCGCTTGTCTCGTGAAGCGTTGTCACCGTCCAGCGGCTCTGAAGGCTAGACCAGTCCGCATTGACGACTTTCAAGCCGTAGTGGATCTTCTCGTCAATGCCGAACTCCGCCGCGGTGTCCGCAATGTACTGCCGGATCGACGCGCCGTCGGCGAGCACCTGCACGTCCTGCCATGGACGGAACTTGTAACCGAAGGTGAACATGTCGGAGTCCGAACGGACGCCGGGGTAGCGAAACAGGTCCCAGGTGCCGCCCAGCCGTTCACGTCGCTCCAGCACGGCGATGGTTCTGTTTGGGAACTCGGCCGTCACATGACAGGCCGTGCCGATACCGGACAGACCGGCGCCGATGATCAGGACGTCGAAATGTTGTGCGGCCATGGCTTCCCTCGGGCCTCTGGCCTGCTGTGCTCGCAGGACGTTGTAGTAACAGGATCGTTGACGGCGCCGTCGTGGGTCTTGACAGTTTCCGACAGTCTTTTATCATTTCCCGACACAGGGAGTTGATCGAAATGGGCAGCCTCATCCGCGCCACCAACCTGTGGGGGTACGGCGATCTGATGCGCGAGCTCGGCGCTGACCCGCGGCCTTTTCTGAAGCGCTTCGAGATCCCGCCGGGTATCGAACACCAGGAGGACGCGTTCGTCTCGTTGGACGCGTTCGTTCGCATGCTGGATGCCAGCGCCGCCGAGCTCGATTGTCCGGACTTCGGACTTCGCCTTTCGCGCTGGCAGGGCCTGGACATCCTCGGCCCCATCGCGGTGATCGCGCGGAACGCTCAAACGTTGCTCGGCGGGTTGGAGGCGATCGGGCGCTACTTATACGTCCATTCGCCCGCCTTGACGCTGACTGTTTCACCACCCACCGCAGGGTCCACCGTCAAGTTCAGCTACGAGGTGACCGATCCGGCAATTCCTTATCCGCTCCAGGGATACGAGCTCAGCATGGCCAACGCAGTCCGCATGATCCGCCTTCTGGGCGGACCGGAGGCGCGAGCCCGCGTTATCTCATTCATGCACGACCAACTGGGCCCGGACGCCGCGTACGACGACGCGCTGGGTTGTACGGTGCGGTTCGGCCAGACGTGGTGCGGATTCGAGGTACCCCACCGTATGGCCGGCAGGCCCATCGACAACGCGGATCCGGAAACCAGACGCATCGCCACGAAATACCTGGAGTCCCATTACCTGCCAAGCACCGCCGCGCTGTCCGAACAGGTGATCGAGTTGGCCCGCCGCCTGCTGCCCACCGGCCAATGCAGCGCTGAGGCCATCTCCGGCCAACTCGCCATGCACCCACGAACGCTGCAACGACGCCTAGCCACCGAGGGCGTGCGATGCCAGGACCTCATCGAGCGGGAACGCCGGGATCAAGCGGCGAGGTACCTCGCCGAATCGGGGTTGTATCTAGGCCAGGTCGCGGTCCTGCTCGGCTATTCCGAACAGAGCGCACTCAACCGCTCATGTCGACGTTGGTTCGGCAAGACGCCTCGGCAGTACCGAGCCGACCTACCGGTGTCGCGGTCGTCGGCCCACAGGTAACTTGCGACTACTGCCGCGCCATCGCTATCCGGAAGCGCTCGTCTGATTGCGAACTCGCGCGATTCTTGAGGCGGCCTGCCACTCGGCCTCCAGATCCGCCCGCCTAGGCGAAGGCATCGATCGCGTACCCGGTCGCAACATCGGCGATATTGTGGGGTCAACAGTCGATGAAAACTGGTGGTGAAAAGCCTCCCGGCCGAGGATAGTGATCGTCAATGGCCGACGTCGATCCGCGTGCGACACAGCGGGATGTGGTCCCGGACATCCCCGCGGAACTGCGTCAGGCGGGATTTGACGACATCGAGGAGATCGGGCACGGCGGCTTCGGGGTCGTCTACCGCTGCGCTCAGCCAGCGCTGGACCGCACCGTTGCCGTCAAGGTATTGACTTCCGATCTTGATCCGGAAAATCTCGCCCGCTTCCTGCGCGAGCAGCGCGCCATGGGACGCCTTTCCGGACACCCGCACATCATCAACATTTTGCACGTCGGCGTCATGGCCAGCGGCCGGCCCTTCATCGTGATGCCGTATCACGCCAAGGATTCGCTGGAGGTACTGATCCGCCGGCACGGACCCCTCGACTGGTGCGAAACGCTCAGCATCGGCGTGAAGCTTGCGGGTGCGCTGGAAGCCGCGCATCGCGCGGGCACACTGCATCGTGACGTGAAGCCCGGAAACATCCTGCTGACCGACTACGGTGAACCCCAACTGACCGACTTCGGCATCGCCAGAATCGCCGGGGCCTTCCAGACGGCGACAGGAGTGATCACCGGTTCGCCGGCTTTCACCGCGCCCGAAGTGCTCGAAGGCGCATCGCCGACGCCGGCATCGGACGTGTATTCGCTGGGCGCCACCCTGTTTTGTGCGCTGACCGGCCACGCCGCGTTCGAGCGCCGCACCGGCGAGCAGGTGGTCGCTCAGTTCCTGCGAATCACCTCACAGCCCATCCCGGACCTGCGCACGCAGGGACTGCCGGCTGACGTGGCCGCGATCATCGAACGGGCGATGGCTCGGGATCCGGCGGATCGTCCGGCGACCGCGGCCGGATTCGGCGACGAGCTCCGTGAAATTCAGCGCTGCAACGGTGTCACCGTCGACGAGATGGCCCGTCCCGTCGAGCTGGGCGTGGAGCACCGAAAGTCGCCCGTGACACGCTCGGTTCATCGGGATATCGCCGCCACGACGACGCCCCCGAAACCCGCAACGAAGTACCGTCCCCCGGTTCCCGCCAGATCACTGCTCGCCCGCAGCCGACTCACCGACATCCTTCGCGCCGGCGGACGGCGACGGTTGATCCTTATCCACGCACCCTCGGGGTTCGGCAAGAGCACGCTGGCGGCGCAGTGGCGTGAGGAACTCTCGCGCGGCGGCGTCGCGGTCGCCTGGCTGACAGTCGACGACGACGACAACAACGAGGTGTGGTTCCTGGCGCATCTACTCGAGTCGATCCGGCGGGTCCGTCCCGCCCTTGCCGAGTCATTGGGGCAGGTGCTGGACGAGCACGGCGGTGACGCCGGCCGCTATGTGTTGACATCGCTGATCGACGAAATCCACGAAAAAGACGACCGGATCGCGGTGGTGATCGACGACTGGCACCGCGTGTCCGACACCCGAACCAGCGCTGCCCTCGGTTTCCTGCTGGACAACGGATGCCATCACCTGCAGGTTATCGTGACCAGCTGGTCTCGCGCCCGACTACCACTGAGCGGGTTGCGGATGGCAGACGAGTTGATCGAGATCGATGCCGGTGCTTTGCGTTTCGACACCGACGAAGCGCTGTCGTTCCTCAACGATGTCGGTGGCCTACAACTGTCGCGCGCCGACGCGGAGGCGTTGACCACATCGACCGACGGGTGGGCCGCGGCCCTGCAGCTGGCCGCATTGTCGCTGCGCGGCGGCGGCGATGCGAGTAGCCTCCTGCGCCGGCTTTCCGGTGCCAGCGATGTGATCGGCGAGTTCCTGGCAGAGAACGTGCTGGACACCCTCGAACCCGATGCGCGCGAGTTCCTCCAGGTGACGTCGATCACCGAGCGGACCTGCGGCGGGCTGGCCTGCGTGCTGGCGGGGGTGACTCACGGGCAGGCGATGCTGGAAGAGGTCGAGCAGCGCGGCTTGTTCCTGCAGCGCATCGACGACGACCCGAATTGGTTCCGCTTCCACCAGATGTTCGCCGAGTTTCTGCGCCGTCGGCTCGAAGGTGACGGGCGCGATCGGGTCGAAGGGCTGCACCGCACTGCGTCGGCGTGGTTCGCCGAAAACGGCTACCTCAACGAGGCCGTCGACCATGCGTTGGCTGCGGGCGATCCTGCCCAGGCGGTTGATCTCGTCGAGCTGGATGGCACAAGACTGCTCGAACAATCGAAAATGACCACGCTGCTCGGGATCGTCAAGAAATTGCCACCCGATCTGGTGGTCGGGCGACCTCGGCTCCAGTTGGTGATCGCCTGGGCGAATATCCTGTTGCAACGTCCAGCGCTGACCGACGTCGCGCTGAACCGCTTCCAGGCCGCCCTGGGCCGCACGGACCTCGCCGAGGCAACACGGGCCGATCTGCGGGCTGAGGCGGACGTTGTGCGAGCAGTTGCCGAAGCCTTCGCTGATCGGATCGAGCGCATAGATGATCTAGTGGCCGAGGCGATGTCGAGACCGGACACCTTGCATCCGTGGGTGCCCGGGGTCGCCGGAAATGCCGCGGCGTTCGCCGCCATCTACCGCTTCGACTTCGATGCCGCCCACCGGCTGCTTGACCGTGCCGCGCCCTACCAGGAGGCGATGGGACCGTTCACCACTGTTTATGGACGCTGTTTGGCTGGCATCGCCGCCAGGTATCAGCTCGACATTCCAGGTGCCCTGAAGAACTTCCGAGAAGCGTACGAGATCGCCGCGGGTGTCGGACGCCGCTCGCACGCGGCGCGGCTCGCGGGTGCGCTTCTCGGCGAATTGCTCTACGAAACGGGCGACCTTGCCGAGGCAGCGGGCCTACTGGACGAGGGCGATCTGCTGAGCTCCGACGGTGGCATAGTGGATTATCTGGCCGCCAGGTATGTGATCGGTGCTCGGATCAAGGCAGCACAGGGGGATCGCGGGTCTGCGGTCGAGCGTTTGGCCGCCGGCGCGACCGCCGCACAGCAGCTGCGGCTGCCGCGTCTGGCCGCAAGGATCAACAATGAGCGCGTTCGGCTGGGCGTCGAGCTCCCGCAAGCGGTTACTGCCGGTTTGCGATCGCCGCGAATCATCCCCCACGGCAATGGAATCGACACGATGACAGCCGAACTCGACGAGGACTCCGGGATCCGCCTGTTGTCCGCGAGCGATTCCGCGGCTGATCGGGAGCAGGCATGCCGACGGGCCGCTGACCTGGCCGCGGGAATCGACGGCGAGCGCAGACCCCTGTCGGCGCTGCAGGCACAACTGCTCCTCGCCGAGTTCGGCTGTCATCGTGTCGATTCCATTGCCGTGGGGGATGGTTCGCGGCGATCGCAAACCGGCAGTAACCGTTTGCGG
>NZ_JBKQOI010000148.1:0-11819 GCF_052145595.1 Mycobacterium sp.
GTTACGTCGGTGCCAGCTTCATGCGACCCGTCGAGTGTGCCGAGCGCCACCGGATCGGCGTCGACCGGATCATGTGGGGAAGCGACTACCCGCACTTGGAGGGCACCGCTCCCTACACCCGGGAGGCGTTGCGCCACACCTTCAGCGGTGTCCCGACTGATGAGGTGGCGGCCATGGTCGGCGGGAATGCGGTGGCCGTCTACGGCTTCGACCTCGACGCCCTCGCACCCCTTGTCAACCGAATCGGCCCGACCGTGGCCGAGGTTGCCGAGCCGCTGGCGGCCGTGCCCGCCGACGCGAGCAGCACCGTCTTCGAGCCCGACCCCATCCGTACCTGGTAGCGCGAAAGGACCACCGTGACCCCCCTGAACAATTACGTCATCATCTCGGCAGACTGCCACGCCGAGCTGCCGACCGAGCAGTACCGCGAATACGTCGACCCCGAATACCGGGAGGACTTCGAGGCCTACCTGGCCGAGAAGGCTGCCGCCTCGCAGGCCGGTGGGTTCATCGACGAGCAGTTCGCCGAGCAGTGGTTCTCCGAGCATGGAGACGGCATCGCCGGCGGATGGGATGTAGCTCTGCGTGACAAAGAGCTCGACGGCGACGGGGTGGTCGGCGAGGTCATCTTCCCCGACGCCGACGCCGTGACCGGGGTCGCCGGGGCTCCGTTTGGGGCCGGCCTGGGCCAGTCGGGCGACCTCGACCCGGGCCGCGCGATGGCCGGGGCGCGGGCCCACAACCGCTGGTTGGCCGAGCTGTGCAGCCACAGCCCCGAGCGGCGAGCAGGGGTCGCGGTCGTGCCGATACTGGCGGACATCGACGCGGCGGTAGCCGAGGTCACTCGAGCGGCAGAGTCCGGACTGCGGGGCGGGATCCTGATCCCGGCGCGCTGGGTCGGCTACCCGCCCTACCACGACCGTCGCTACGACAAGGTTTGGGCCGCCTGCCAGGACCTGCAGATGCCGGTACACACCCACTCCGGTCCCGCCCCACAGGAGGAGTACGGAGGGCACCTGGGCATCTATGTAACCGAGGTGCGCTGGTGGGGAGCCCGGCCCCTGTGGTTCGCGTTGTGGTCGGGCGTGTTCGAGCGCTTCCCCCGGCTGCGCTGGGGCGTCACGGAATGTGGCGCGTTTTGGGCCAACGACCTGCTCTGGCTGATGGACACGCGGTACCTGCGTGAGCACTCGGCCAAGAAGATGAGCCATCTGATGGAGGGCGATCTGACGATGCCGCCCTCGGCCTACTTCGACCGGAATTGTTTTATCGGGGCTACCACCACGGAGCGCAGGGAACTGGCGCGGCGCTACGAGATTGGCGTATCGAACATGCTGTGGGGCAACGACTTCCCCCATCCGGAGGGGACCTGGCCGCACACCGGCGAATGGCTGCGTCGCTCCTTCTGGGACATTCCCGTCGAGGAGACCCGGCAGATGCTGGGCCTGGCAGCAGCCGAGGTGTACAACTTCGATCTGAGTGCCCTCGCTGCGCTGGCCCAGCGTATCGGCCCGACCCCCGAGGACCTAGGCCAGGACGATGCAGTGAGCATCCCCAAGTGGGAGGTGGCCCGCCGGGTCGGACGCCACTGGCTGACGGACGCGGAGCCGATACCCGATCTGGTGCAGAACTGAGTCGAATCCCCTTAGCTCCGCAACGTTGCCGTGCGTCTAGAAGATCGCCTAGCGATCTTTCCCGGGGCCGTTAGTCCCTGCGTGAGGTATGGAGCGTCGCAAGGGAGAGCATCGTCTTCGGCACCGACAACGATTGCGGCGTGCTGTTGATGCCATCAACACTTTCCGCGTATCCGCAGGTCATTTCGCGTCGTTTGGCGTCGTTTCGCGTAGTTAAATTCAACGTTTCCGCAGCTCACGGCCATTTCTAGGGGGGTTCGATTCCCGGCAGCTCCACCGAAAAGACGCTGGTCAGAGCCACAAGCTTTGGGCCAGCTCGGCAACGCTGACCACCAACGCATCAGCGTCCGTAGGGATTCCTATCATTTGTGTCGACCACGACATCGGCGTGCGGCTTTCGTTTTGTTCGCTGTTGAACCGCGCTTGGTGCGCTCGGGAAAGATATTTGCGAAACACCATGCCCGGGGGCGGCGGAACCCGCATGCTCATGGTTGACGACCCCCCAAGCCTGATCACTTCTCCGGAGCCTGCGTTCGAGTCATGGTCCTGACGGCTGTATTCGTAGTGCTCGTCTTTCTTTACAGCCTGGTCTCGCAGCGGCTGCAACGGACCGTCATCACCGCACCGATGCTGTTCACGGCCGCCGGCGCTGCGACGATCCTGCTGCCGGTAGCGGCACGCGAGCTGGTGCTCGATCGTAAGGTATTGCTTCTGATCGCGGAGCTCGGCCTGGTGATGTTGCTCTTTACCGACGCGAGCCGGATCAACCGATCGCTGCTGAAGGCCGGCCGCAGCCTGCCCATCCGTTTGCTCATTGTGAGCATGCCGCTGACCATCGTGTTAGGCGCCGTCTGCGCGATTGTCGTGCTGAGCGGACTGTCGTGGGGGGAAGCGGGCATTCTGGCCGCCATCCTCGCCCCGACCGATGCCAGTCTCGGCCAGGTGATCGTGAGCAGCCGACGAGTGCCGCAGGGAATTCGCCAGTCTCTCAATGTTGAGGCCGGCCTCAACGACGGCCTCGCTGTTCCGTTCCTGATGTTGTTTATCGTGCTTGCCGTTGCTGAGGAGCACACTGGGCCTGCGGGTACAGTGCTTGCCGGTTTCCTCGGAGAACAGCTTGGCTACGGCACGCTCATCGGAATTGGGATCGGCACCGCAGGCGGATGGCTCCTCGGCCTTGCCCACCGCACGCGCTGGATGGCTCCACCAATCGGTCAACTCGGCGTGGTAGCGCTGCCGTTGCTGTGCGTCATCGTGGCGGAAGAGACCGGGGCGAGCATGTTCATCGCCGCGTTCGTCGCCGGATTCGCAGTCCAATTCGGCTTCAACGCTGCGGGCCGGCACAGTGTCGAGTTCACTGAGCAATGGGGGCAACTGCTCAACTATTTCGTGTTCTTCTTCTTCGGCACCGTCGTGGCCGGCTATTGGGGGCATTTCACACCGGCCGTGCTGCTCTATGCCGTGCTGAGTTTGACAGTCGTGCGCGTGGCGCCTGTTGCGCTGGCGTTGCTCGGAACCGGTTTGAGCCGGGCGACCGTGCTGTTCATGGGCTGGTTCGGCCCCAGGGGGCTCGCGTCCATCGTGCTCGCGCTGGTGTACCTGGAGCACGAGGCAGGGTTGGCAGGCAACCCAACGATCCGACTTGCGGTGATGGCGACGGTGCTGCTCAGCATCTTCGCTCATGGCCTGACCGCGCAGCGCGGAATAAACCTGTATGCAAGGCGGATCGCGGCCCTCGACGAGACGTCCCCCGAGCACCAAGTGGTGGGGGATGATTCGCCCGAGCCGCCGCAGACGCCGCACGTCGGCACCTAAGGGCAACCGTGGGGTGATTGTTGATGCAGCGGGTGAACTGGTCAACCATTGGTCAAAGACCTAGGGCTGCACACCAGATCGGGCAACGGAGTTCGGCCCGGTGTCGAGCGTAGGCCGCCGTTGTGATAGCTGACAGCTACTGTTTGGCCATCGCGATGTTGATGCGATCCTCGGGTCTGATGAGGTGGTCGTGTCCGTCGTCGCCGATGTCGATCTGTACCCACTTGATCTCGCCGGTGAACTTGTTCCCTGACGCGCCATAGTCGGGGGAGGCAGGTGAGCCGGTATCGGCGCCAACGTCGCAGGCTTCGTCGGCCGAGTAGGCCATCGGCTGCGTCATCTCGACGCGTCCCTTGCCCGCGGGCTGGCCGTCGTAGTACAGCGTGACCTCGCCGCCCTTGGCCAATCCGCCCCCGTCGTAGGCGAATTCCATGCGCACCTGGTGCTCCCCGGCCGGTATGGGCTGGTCTGCGGTGATCATGAAGTGCTGGATGCCGAAGAAGTTGTAGCAATACTTGAGCCGGCCTTCATGGGCGTAGAGGCTCCAACCTCCGACCATGCCGCCTTGGGTGACGATGACCCCGCTGGCGCCAGGTTCGGGCACAACGAGTTGCGCGGTGACGCTGTACGACTTGTTCTTGACGTTCACCACGCAGTTCTCGCTGACCCGCATGCCGGAGAACAGCAGCTGGCTGTTTCCCCGGATGAGTTGGGGCCGGCCCGCGATGTCGGGGTTGATGCGCTCGAAGGAGCGGTCGTCGAGCGGCACGACGTTGTACTTGACCGCTTCGATGAGCCAGAGCCGCTGCAACTCGGCGAGCTTCTCGGGGTTCTCCTTGGCGAGGTCGCGGGCCTGGGTCCAGTCGTCGGGGCCGTAGAGCTCCCAAATGTCCTGGTCGAACGGCGGCGCGTCGACCAGCCACGGCGTGCGGTGTTTGGTGACCGCGGTCCAGCCCTGGTGATAGATGCCCCGGTTACCCATGATCTCGAAATACTGCACGTCGTGCGTCTCGGGGGCGTTGCTGTCACGCAGCATCGGCAGCATGCTGACGCCCTCGAGCGGAGCCTGCTGAATGCCGTTGACCGACGAGGGCGCCGGCAGCCCGGCCGCTTCGAGGATTGTCGGTGCGACGTCGATCACGTGGTGGAATTGGTTGCGGCACTGGCCTTTGTCCGTGATTCCGTTGGCCCAGTGCACGATGGTGCCGTTGCGGGTGCCGCCCCAGTGCGAGGCGATCTGCTTGGTCCACTGGTACGGCGTGCACAGCGCGTGCGCCCATCCCACCGCGTAATGGTTGTACGCGTTGGGTGTACCGAAATCATCGATCTTGGACAGCAGAAACTCCGTGGTTTCGATGCCGGGCAGCCCGTTGAGTGTGGTCATCTCGTTGAAGCAGCCGTTCGGGGTGCCCTCGGCCGAGGCGCCGTTATCCCCGATGATGTAGTAGATCAGCGTGTCGGCGAGGACACCGAGGTCATCGATCGCGTCGACAACCCGGCCGACCTCGTGGTCGGTCTGCTCCATGAAGCCCGCGTAGATCTCCATCTGCCGCGCCAGCACCGGCTTCAGCTCGGCGGGCATGTCATCCCACGCGGGAATTTCCTTGTGGCGCTTGGTCAATTCAGCGGTGGCCGGAATCACGCCCAGCTCCTTCTGCTTGGCAAAGATCTGCTCGCGCAGCACATCCCAGCCGGCGTCGAACTTGCCTTTGTACTTGTCGGACCATTGCTTGGGCACGTGGTGGGGCGCATGTGTCGCACCGGGGACGTAGTACATGAAGAACGGCTTGTCGGGTGCCAGCGCCTTTTGCTGGCGCACCCAGGTGATCGCGCGGTCGGCGAGGTCTTCGTTGAGGGTGTAGCCCTCCTCTGGTGTCTTGGGCGGCTCGACCGCCGTGGTGCCCTCATACAGCCCGGGGTAATACTGGTTGGCCTCGCCGCCTACGAAGCCGTAGAAATACTCGAACCCCGACCCGGTCGGCCACTGGTGAAACGGCCCGACCGGCGATACCTCCCAGGCCGGGACCTCGTGACACTTACCAAACTGTGCTGTCGAATAGCCGTTGAGCCGCAGCGTCTCTGGGAAGGGCGCCTTGTTCTTTGGCCGGATGCTGCTGTTGCCCGGCGCAGAGGTGGCCATCTCCGTGATCGCACCCATACCCACTGAGTGGTGATTGCGCCCGGTCAGGAGCGCTTGACGGGTCGGCGAACACAACGCCGTGGTATGGAAGCGATTCAGCTTCAGCCCACCGGCCGCCAGCCGCTCGGCCGTGGGGGTGTTGCAGGGGCCTCCGAATGCCGACGAGGCGCCGAAACCGACGTCGTCGATCATGACGATGAGCACGTTCGGCGCGCCCGCTGGCGGGCGCAGCATGGTGATCGGGGGATATCTCGTATTCGGATCCTTCGCGTCGTAGGTCGTCAGACCCACGCACTGGGAATCGGGGATCGGCAAGGTCTCCCGCATGACTGGCGGAGCCGCCTGAGCCGCTCCGGCAGGTGCTTCGCCATCGCCGTGACGAGGTGACAGTGAATCTGCCATGATCATCCCTTTCTCGAACGATTGTGAGGTGACCGACGCTACGCCCGTCGGGTGGCAAACAGGCGCAGTTCTCCTGAACTCTCAGCGGCCCAGCAAATGGCCCGGGAAGGTCGCCGACGCGGTGGCATTACGACCGTGGGGCGTATGAAGCCGGCAGCTCGCGGCGGTAGGCAACCCCTCTTGACGCCGTCAAGACCCGAGAACGAAACCGCAGGTAACGACCTGGACCGAGCCGGAACGAGGCGGATTGAACCGGCAGCTCAGAAGGGATATCGCCTGGTAGAGCATCGGTTTCGATTCCCGGCAGCTCCACCGAGGATCGATGCTGGCCAGAGCCACGAGCTCAGGCCGGTTTCGTTTTCTCATCCACCTCATCAACGTCTGTCGGCCCAGATCCTGGATTGTCTTGTGCCACAGCGCTTACGGCGGTGCGGGTCGCGGGTGTCGAAGGACTCGAGTAGATCAGTGATGTCGGGCCCTGTGGGCTGCTGGATGATTTCGGTAATGCCGTGGGCGGCGAGTTCGCTGACACGCCAGCCGATCTCGTCGGCCGAGCCGGTCACGGCTGTCTGGGCGACGGCCCCCCAGGTTCTCGCCGCATTGTCAAGCGCGCGATGCCGGCTGGGCGCGGAAGCCCGGTCCGGCTTCGGGTGTCACATTTCGCGCGGTGATCTCTTCGCCGCAGTGGGTGCAGGTCAGGCGTGGATCGGCGAACTGGCCGCAGGTGTGGTGGCGCAGCACAATCGGCGGCCCGTCTGGGTGCGGCAAGTACTCGTCCCCCCACCGCATGAGGACGACGATCGCTCCGAAGAGATCGCGGCCTGCGTCGGTGAGCCGGTACTCGTGGCGCACGGGATCCCGAGAATATGGCACCCGCTCGAGCAGGCCCACATTGACAAGCATCCGCAGCCGCGATGACAGCGTGGGCCGCGGAATGTTGAGGTTACGCGCGAGTTGACCGAAGCGCTGCACTCCGAAGAACGCCTCGCGCAGGATGAGGAGCGTCCAGCGCTCACCGACCAATTCGAGTGCCCGGCCGACCGACTCCGCTTCGAAGCGGTGGGACAGATCGGTCGCGACCATAGTTCAATAACTGTACCTGGTTCAATTGCTGAACCATAGGTGGTAACTTAATTGAACCACCACCGTTACCAGGAGCCCCGATGAATCACAGCGATTCCGAGATCCTCGCCGAGAAGATCGCGCTTTCGGCCCGCGAGATGTCGGCCGAGATCGACCGCGAGCGCCGACTTCCGGACGAGCTGGTAGCCCGGCTGCGCGAGGCCGGGCTGCTGCGCGCCACCATGCCGCGGGAGGTTGACGCACTGGAGCTGGCGCCCGGCCCGGCGCTGCGGTGCGCCGAAGCGGTGGCGCGCGGCGACACCTCGGCGGGATGGTGCGTGTCGATCGCGATCACCAGCGCGCTGCTGGTCGCCTACCTGCCCGCGTCGAGCCGCGACGAGATATTCGGCGGCGGAAAGGGTGTCGCTGCAGGTGTCTGGGCGCCACGCGGCACGGCGAGGTCGGTCGACGGCGGGGTGGTGGTGTCCGGGCGCTGGCCCTTCTGCAGCGGGATCAACCACGCCGACATGATGTTCGCCGGTTGCTTCGTCGACGAGCAGCGCGTGCCATCCGTCGTCGCGCTACCCAAAGACGACCTGCAGGTCCTCGACACCTGGCACACGCTGGGCCTGCGCGGCACGGGCAGCCACGACAGCGTTGCGGATGAAGTCTTCGTGCCCGCCGATCGCGTGTTCTCGGTGTTCGACGGACCGGCGATAGACCGGCCGCTGTATCGCTTTCCGGTGTTCGGGTTCTTCGCGTTATGCATCGGAGCGGCCGCGTTGGGCAATGCGCGGGCCTCGATCGACGACCTCGTCGAGCTGGCCGGCGGCAAGAAGGGGTTGGGCTCGACGCGCACCTTAGCCGAACGTCCGGCGACCCAGGCGGCGGTGGCCACGGCCGAGGCGGCGCTGGGCGCCGCCCGCGCGCAGTACTACGAGGCAATCGACGAGGCCTGGCGGGCCAGCCACAATGCTGACCCAGTGCCGGTGGCGATGCGCAACCGACTCCGTTTGGCGGCCACGCACGCGGTGCGGACCTCGGCCGACGTGGTGCGCAACATGTATGACCTGGCGGGTGGCAGCGCCATCTACGACGGTGCATCCCTGCAGCGTCGGTTCCGCGACGCGTTCACGGCCACCGCCCACTTCCAGGTCAACGAGGCATCGCGCGAGCTGCCCGGCCGACTCCTGCTCGACGTGCCTGCCGACGTGTCGATGCTGTGACCGGCATCGAAGTCGCCCTGCCGTTCTGGCTGGACCGGCCCGACCACGAGGCAATGGATGTCGCGCTGGCGGCGTCTGATGCCGGCTTCGACGCGGTGTGGATTGGCGAAATGGCCACCTACGACGCGTTCGCGCTCGCGACCGCGGTCGGGCTGCGCGCGCCGGGCATGACGCTGAAGATCGGACCGCTGGCCGTCGGCGTTCGCGGGCCGGTGACACTGGCGCTGGGAGCGAGTTCGGTCGCCTCACTCACCGGCAGCCGGGTCGACGTCGCATTGGGAGCCTCCAGTCCGGCGATCGTGACGGGCTGGCATGACCGTCCATGGGCGCACCACGTGCCGGTCATGCGCGAAACCATCGAATGCCTGCGGTCGATATTCATCGGGGCACGCGTCGAGTACAGCGGCCGGCACGTCAGCAGCAACGGTTTTCGACTGCGCGGTACGCGGCCCGATACGCGAATTGCGTTGGGGGCGTTCGGGCCTGGCATGATTCGCCTGGCAGCGCAGCACGCCGACGAGGTCGTACTCAACCTCGCTTCGCCAGCCCGGGTCGCGGAGGTTCGCGCTGCGATCGACGTCGCGGCCGTCGCGGCCGGCCGCGCCGCGCCGCGCCTCACGGTGTGGGTACCGGTCGCACTCAACCCGGGTGATGCCGCGCACGCCCAACTGGCGGCTCAGCTGGCCGTGTATCTCGGCTCGCCGGGCTACGGCGAAATGTTCAGCGCGCTGGGTTTCGACGACCTCGTCGTTAGGGCCCGCAGCGGCGCAACCCGCCGCGAACTGGCGGCCGCCGTCCCCGTCGAATTGCTCGACCGTGTAGGTGCTTTGGGCGACGCTGATCGAGTCGCGGCCAGGCTGAGCGCCTACCGCGCGGCCGGCGCCGACGGTGTCGCCATCGTGCCCTCCACCGCCGAAGACCCAGGAGGACCGGCGACCCTCCGAGCGCTAGCCGGGAGATGTGAATTGTGAACCTCGTCAACACCCAGTGCCGTTTGGCCAGTCGCCCGGTCGGCGTGCCCAAGCCCTCGGATTGGCAGATCGTCGACGAGCCCGCCGGGAGTCCGGCGGACGGCGAGTTCCTCGTGCGCGTCGAGTACCTGTCGGTCGATCCAGCGATGCGGACGTGGATGAACGCGGGGCGGTCGTATGTGCCGGCGGTCGAGGTCGGCGAGGTGATGCGTGCGGGCGGCATCGGGCGCGTGATCAATTCGCGTCACGCGGATTTCGCGGTCGGCGACGAGGTGTATGGCGTGTTCGGAGTGCAGCGTTACGCGCTCTCCGACGGTGGCGGCGCGACTCGGGTCGACACCACCCTCGCGCCGGCTCCGGTGCACCTCGGCGCCCTCGGCATCAGCGGGCTGACGGCCTACTTCGGGCTACTCGACGTTGGTCGCCCGCAGCCGGGCCAGACCGTCGTCGTCTCAGGAGCCGCCGGTTCGGTGGGCAGCATCGCTGGGCAGATCGCCCGGATCAACGGTTGCCGGGCGATCGGCATCGCCGGCGGCGCGGACAAGTGTCGTTGGCTGGTCGAAGAGCTCGGATTCGACGCCGCCATCGACTACAAGGCGGACGATCTGCGTGCCCAGCTAAAGACGCACGCCCCCAACGGCATTGACGTCTTTTTTGACAACGTCGGGGGAGAGGCTCTGGAGGCTGCACTGGCGCGGCTGGCTCGTAGCGCACGCGTCGTACTATGCGGTGCCATCTCGCAGTACAACGCGACCAGCGAGCTCCGCGGGCCGGCCAACTACATGCAGCTGCTGGTCGCACGGGCCTCGATGACCGGCTTCGTGATCTTCGACTATGCCGACCGATATGGGGAAGCCGTTGTGCAGCTGGCGAATTGGCTGCACAGTGGTGAGTTGCGTTCGCGTGAGCAGGTCATCCACGGCGACGTCGGCGACTTTCCCGAGGTCCTGTTGGCGTTGTTCCGCGGTCATAACGCCGGCAAACTGGTTCTCGCGCTCGACCCTGGGGTCGGACTTTAGGCTTCCGCGTATTCGCAGGTGATTTCGCGTAGTTTCGCGTTGTCAGTTCCAACGTTCCCGCAGGTCAGCGCGATTTCGGTAGTGGGTTCGATCGCCGGCAGCTCCACTGAGAAGCGCTGATCAATTGCCCGCCTCGATAGCCGCGACTCTTGCGGCAGCGTCAGGTCCACAAAACAGCGGGAGGTCCACCGCGCCAGCGGCCAGCAGGTCGTCAATGCGGCGTTTGAGGTCACCTGAGGAGAGATGGGTATAGAGATTCGCACCCGGGCAAGAAGTCTGGGCTAGGTCCCGATGGCCCGCCAGTGTGCTGGTCGCGATCCCAAAGTTCTGGGCAGCCCAGGCGAACGCGAGAGCGGCTCCGTGAAGCTGGGCCTCCGACACGCCCTCTTGATCGAAGTCTCCTTCACAGAGAACAAGGAAGTGGCCTGTTGTGTCGTAGCTTGTCGCAGTGTCGCCTGCAATCTTGGGGCTCCGCAGTTCGTAGATGTTGCCGTTGCGGTCGACGCCGACGTGATACGCGATATCGATCCATCCCTGCTGGTCTTGGTGATACCGCTGGTCTTGGCGCAAGTGGCCTGGGGCATTGCGATTGTCGCCGAGTACCACGGCCTCGTGGTGGAGGGTCATACGGGTGATGGAGTGGGGCCGTCCTCCGGAGCGGGCGGGCCGGGCGCCCCAAGCATCTCGGCACAGCAACTGTGCCGAAGTGACGCTCGGGGCCCTTGGGGGCGGGGCTGTCGGTCCAGCTGCCCTCGTCGCAGCAAGATTTGGCGAAGGTGGCCTCGGGCCAGTCGCAGACGCCGAGACAGAGTCCATTCGTGGCTTGCTTGAGCAGGCGCCGACGGTGGACGCCAAGCCGACGCTGCCGGCCAGCCAAAGCAGCTGACGGCGGCTGACGAAATCAGGGCGTTCATCGGGCCGGTCGGGCGCGGGCGCGTCCATGGCCCTCACGATACGGACGCAATCCTCGCTTGAGGGGTGCCGTCAGGACTGACGCGCCACGATCACAGGGATCCTGGCCCTGTTGACCACCGCCGCCCCGACCGAGCCCAGCAACATGCCAGCGAACCCGCCGCGGCCGTGGCTGCCGACCACAATCAGTTGCGCCCGTTTGGACGCCTCGATCAGCGGACTCGCCGCATCACCAGCTTCGATTTTGCGAAGGACCCGCACGTCGGGATAGCGTTCCTGCCAACCCGCTAGCCGTTGAGCAAGCGTCTCCTCCTGGTCCGATAGCTGAGCGTCCCAATTACAGTTCGGGAACAACTCTTTGAAGTCGGAAACCCGCGGATCAGTCCAGGCGTGCAGGGCCATTAAAGCGACACCTCGTCGTGACGCTTCGTCGAATGCAATCGCAGTCGCTGCTAGCGGCAAAGAAGTGGCCGCGCGCGCCATCCATGCCGCTAGCCGCCGTCCCGGCTCCCGAATGGTGGCCATCAACTGCGCGGCGCTTCCCGACAATCTGCTCGAAGCGGAATTGTTCGGGCACACCAAGGGCGCGTTTACCGGAGCCATCAGCGCGCGCACAGGTCTGTTCGAACAAGCCAATC
>NZ_JBKQOI010000149.1:0-12520 GCF_052145595.1 Mycobacterium sp.
GTGGTCGCCGGTCGCCGGTCGCCTAAAGCGGATCGGGCAGGCCGTCGACGCGTCGTCTGGGATTCCAGCCCGTGTCACTCCACACCCGAAGCTCCACAATTAAGTTCTTTTCCCGCAAGCGGATACAACATTCGACATCAGCGCTCCGAGCAGGCGGGTGCCGGCACGGTCCTGAATTAGGAATACTCGCCTACGCCTTCGCGCGCATGGCCGAAGTGCAGCTGCTCTGAGAAGTTTCGGTCGCAAGTGGAATTCGTCGCATGCAAACTTGAGCGCTCTAGACGATTGCAGCTGGCGAGTATGCCGGCACTGAGGTTACCCAGATCCGCTAATAGACGCCAGCGTTGATGACATCGAAGGGGTCGACAGCCGACCCTTAACACCATGGTTGGCGTCCGAGATGGGATAGGTTATGAGCGCGACGAGCGAGCCGTGGATTGTGTTGCTATGGGCCAACTGACAGCGCGCAGACCAGCGCAGCGCCTTGCCGCCCAAGCGGTGGTCATCCGGCCGGAAGCGCTGGCTCTCGAGAAGCGGTTCGAGGTCCGGGTCAAGGGCGCTCCGCTCACCGTGACCATCTCCGACCCCCAGCGCGGCCCCGGCATGCCAAAGCGGCGGCCCAACGAGGCGCTGGGATGAGAAACGGCAGCCAAAGCGGGCCGGACACAGCGGTTCTGGACAAGCTGAAATTCGACTTGCCGTGCGACTGTGTTCTCGCGCTCAAGATCTTTCGGCCGATTATGTTGTGGCGCTGCAAGAAACCAGCCAGATGGGCGGCACGAAACCAGTGCTGCGGTGAAGTCATGCTCTCGTGCCGCAGGCATCGGGACACTATCGCGAAGTGCGAGCGGTGCAAGCGGGTCCGCTCTCTGCCGCGGTGGTCGCGGATATGATAGCGCTTGGTACGGCGCAAGAAGACCGGACAGCCGAGAACCATTACAGCGCGGGCCGTTTGACTATAGCCCGCTGCAAATCATGTCTGGGCGCACGGATACTGCTTGTGAGTAATAGCTGAGTTACACCTGCTCATCACGACTGACAGGGACGCCGAGTTGGCCACCATGTCCGGAAGCGGGGGGGACCGGAGAGCCGGCGAGGGCGGCTCAAATTAGCCGGCAATCAGACCCTGCCCATGCCGGAGATCAGCAGTAGCGCACCGACCGCACCAAAGACCAACGCGGGGATGGCCTGGCGTCGCTCGCTTATCCATTCGTTCATCCGCCGCACCACCGTCAGCGTCTGCGCCGGCGCGGTGAGATAGGTGATAAGCGGGACCTCGACGACCGTGAACGCCACAACGGTGAACATGAGGGCGGCGCAGACTTGCGCCGGCGCAGCGGGTTCGGAGGCCACAATGGCAAGGATCGCCGCCATGTACTCGACGGGCGGTGTTGCCAAGGCGACGCCGGCGACGAACGCCACCAACAACGATCCGCCCGCCAGCCGGCCGCGGATCGACGGTCGGGTGGATTCGGGTGGTGTATTCGGCTCCAGGAGAAGGACGGAGGATTCACCAGCGGTCACCGACACGGGTGGACGCTGACGCGACCAGAAGCGCGCCACCAGCGGGGCGGCGAAGGACACCGCCAGCACACCGATCGCGACCTGCAGGTAAGCCATATTAGGGCTGCTGGTGGCCGAAACCACCAGTCTCATTACGGAAACCGTCACAGCGCGCAGAAAGAGCAGTATGCTCAGCGCCGCCCCGATCCCCGCCGCCATGCCGCCGAGCCAGAAGGCAAGGAGATTGCGCATGGGCCTTGGCCGGGAGATCAAGAGCGCCGTGATTCCGATCCGGACCGGGTCGATCGCCGCCAGCAGCGACAGCACCAGAACCGCGCTACACACCGACGCCTACCTTTGGCCGAATGCCGCTGTGGTCACCGGAAAACCGTTGCAGCGACGCCTGAGTAGGGTTGTTGCCCACATATCCCCAGTGTCGCCGACCAGGCGTTGGCTGTCGGCACCACTGGCTGCCATTCACATTGGGTGCCAGCACCATTCGCCAGCCATGACGACCGCCACCGGCCATGACACCTTCCGAATAGCGGTTAGCCCCCAGTGCATATGGTTGCCGGCGGCACTGACGCGGAACCGTTCGTCGGAAACAATGTGAGACACCCGATGCTCATCCCACACCCAGAAAACGTGAAAAATGGCAAGAATTTTGGCTTACACCTCGCCGGCACTCGACCATCTGTTCCCGTTCAGCGCCCTGCTGCTGGAACTGTCCGCCCGCGGCCACGAGATTCATCTGCGCACGCTGTCCTCGGGTGTGGACATGGGACGGAAGCTGGGTTTCACCACCGACATCATCGATCCCCGAATCGAGGCGACCGTCAACGACGACTGGAAGGCTTCCAATCCCCGCGGTGCCCTCAAGAGGGCCGTCGACGTGTTCTGCCGACGCGCAGCGTACGAAGTCGCTGACTTCGCCGATGCGGTGGAGCGCACGCGCCCCGACGCGTTGCTCGTAGACGTCAATTGCTGGGGTGCCCTGTCGGTCGCCGACGCGGGTGACACCCCGTGGGCATGTTTCTCGCCGTACACGCCGCCTCTTCAATCGCGCGGAGTGCCGCCCTTCGGGTTGGGTCTGGCTCCCCTGCGGGGCGTGCTGGGCCGAGTCCGTGACGCCGCGCTGCGGCCGGTCGTGATGGGCATGATGGAGCGGGCGGTATTACCGGCAGGCAACAAGATTCGCGCGAGCGCCGGTGCTCCGCCGGTCGCGTCGGCCGACGACTTCATGCGACGGGCTCCGCTGACGCTGGTGGCCAGCGGCAAGCCGTTCGAGTATCCGCAAACCGACTGGGGCGACGCCGTGCAGATGATCGGTCCCTGCATGTTCGAACCGGCCATGGATGGGGTTCCCCAGTGGCTCACGGCGATTGACCGGCCGATCGTCCTGGTCACGACGTCGTCGCAACAGCAGGCCGATGAGAAGCTCGTCAAGACGGCCATCACGGCGCTCGCCGACTTGCCGGTGCATGTGGTCGCGACGCTACCCGCCGGGTTGCCACCCGACATCACACTGACGCCCAATGCCACGGTGGTCCAGTTCGTACCGCACGGCCCGGTCTTGGACCGCGCGGTCTGCGCGATAACGCACGGCGGCATGGGCGGGACCCAAAAGACCCTTGCCCGAGGGGTTCCCGTCTGTGTTGTGCCGTTTGGGCGCGACCAGTTCGAGGTCGCACGACGGGTCGAGGTGGCCCGCTGCGGAACCCGCCTGCCCGCGAAAAAGCTGACCGTGAAACGGCTTTCGATCAACGTCCAACAGGCGATGACCATGACCGCCGGCGCACGGCTGGTCGCGGGCGGTTTCGCTGCGACCGGTGGGGTTGCCCGAGGTGCTGACCTGTTCGAGCAACGAGTACTCAGCGGCGCGCTCAGCGCCAGCGCGGCGACGGCAACGATGACCCGCCGTGCGGCCCGCTGAGCCGGTCTTGCTGCGCACGGCATCACGTCAGCGTCGGATGGGCCGCCGCCAAGCACCATGTAGCACATTAGGTGCTACACTAGCGGAGTGGAAGTAATCGGAATTCGTGAGCTACGCCAAAATGCCAGCGCGTGGGTAGCGAAGGCGAAGGCTGGGTTAACCATCCAAATCACCGACCGCGGCAAGCCTGTGGCCCGCCTGGTGCCGCTCACGGCCGCCGAGCAAGCCCGCGGCAAGCTGATCGCCGAGGGGCAATTGATCCCCGCTTCCGCGCCACGAGATCCCCTCAGCATGGCCGATCTGATCGAAGGTCATTCGCTCAGTTCACTACTGGAAGAGCAACGTGCCGACCGATGATCTACCTCGATACCTCGGCCATCGTGAAACTTGTTGCCGTTGAGGAAGAATCGGAAGCATTGATCGGATGGCTCAACGTCCGTCCGGACGAAGACCTTGCCACGAGCGCCATCGGTCACGTCGAGCTGATCCGCGCGGCCGCGCGGGCTGGGTCCGACGCCGTCGCCAGGGCGCAAAATGTCGCCTCGGCGATCGACACCCTGGTGCTGACTAACGCCATCGCGGCCGCGGCGGCCATCATCCCGCCCGCCGAGCTGCGTACCCTCGATGCGGTACACCTGGCCACAGCGCATACCCACAGACGCAGTCTTACGGCGTTATGCGCATACGATCGCCGGCTACTCGACGCGGCAGCATCGCAAGGCCTGCCGACCGCCTCGCCAGGAAGCGATTAGAACGTCGAATAGGCGACCGGCGGCGTTGCCGCTGCGTTGTCAGGACAATCGGCGACGAATCCGGGGACGAACGTCCCTAGTGCAGCGTGGGACTTCAGCCTCAAGTTTCCCTATCCGCGTGAACCGAGGAGGTTCGACATGCGAGAGGACATCCCGGCAGGGACGGTTTCGGGGATGTCCGACATCAGACGACTCCTTCAGATGGCGGCGTCGCCCAGCCCAGACGTCTCTCCGACAAAGGTTCGGGGAGATCCGGTCCAATCAAAGGAGCAGTACCATGACCGTGAACGTTATTGCCGTGACTTTCGATGAGCAGAGCAAGGCGTACCAAGCGCTGAGCACCCTCAAAGGGCTTGACCGCGAGGGCCGCATAGAACTCAAGAGCGCGGCGGTCGTCGAACGCGGCGTCAGCGGGCAGCTCCAGATCCCAGAGGACACCGACAACGCCGGCGGCGAGGGCTTTCTGGCCGGCGGGCTGATCGGAATGCTGGTTGGCGTCCTCGGTGGTCCCATCGGGATGCTGCTCGGGTTGGGCACCGGGGGGCTCGTAGGGGGTATCTACGACGTGGATCAGGCGGACATACAAGACGAGACGCTGGCACAGGTTGGCCGGCACATACCGCCCGGAGGAAACGCACTCCTGGCCGAGGTCGACGAGTACACCAACGAGGTTGTCGACGGTGCCATGGCCGCACAGGGCGGGGCCGTGCTGCGTCGATCGGCTGACGATGTTCTGGCCGAGATCGAGGCGGCCGACGAAGCCGCCGAGGAGGCACAGAGGCAGGCCCGCAAGAAGGCGCGCGAACGCAAGAAGGCAGAGATGCACGAGAAGTACGAGGAGCGCAAGACCAACCTTCGCGAGAAGCTGCACATCGGCTGACCTCTTCGCTAAATCCCCTCCGCCCCTTTGATTTAAGCTCCCTCTTGAGGGGATTACCGCCGTATTGGTGAGCCGGCCGGTAGTGCGCATCGTCTGCACTACCGGCCGGCCGGCTATAGCGTGACCCCGGTCAGAACCGCGGGTCCGGGCGGGAATTGACGCGTGCCACCTTGGAGCCCCAGGAGATCAGCTCGGGGCTGGCGTCGTCGTTGGGGATCTGGCATTCGATCAGCACCGGCCCGCCCTTGTGGGCGCGGGCTTGTTCGATCGCCTCGGCCAGTTCCGCCGCGGTGGTCGCCGTCAGCCCCAGCCCGCCGCCTTCTTCGGCGTTGAACACGTCGATGAGTCCGGCGTAGTCCCAGTTCTTGTAGTAGTTGTAGGGACCGTCGTGGATCGCCGATTCGATGACGTAGCCGCGGTTGTTGACCAGGAAGATCAGGATCTCCTGGCCGTGGCGGATCATGTTCGACACCTCTTGGGCGGTCAGCTGGAAGGATCCGTCGCCGATGACCGAGACGAGGCGGCGGTCGGCCTCCAGGCCCATCGCATAGCCAAAGCTTGCGGGGACGGACCAGCCGATGGAGCCCCACTGCATCTCGATCTCGAACCTCGCGCCGCCGGGCAGCTGCGTGTACATGCCGTTCAGCCAGGAGTCGCCGGTCTCTACCAGGAGGGTGGTCTTGGAGTCCAGGTCCTCCTCGATCTGCCGCCACATCTCGACGCGGCTGAGGGGGCCCGCTGGGTCGGCTGCCTTCGGGCGCGCCACCGATGCCGTCCCCTTGAGGCGCTTGAACTGCGTCAGGGTCGCGTCGTGGGCTTGCACTTTTTTGGCAAGGTCGGACAGGAAGTCGGCCAGCGCGACGCCCGTGTATTCGGTGTCGGCGAACCGCACACCCTGAGCCTCGGCGTTGATCATCCGCTGCCGGGGTGGCTGCGCGCTCCAGCCGACGGTCGTGTAGTCGTTGAACACCGGACCGGCGGCCACGATGAGGTCGGACCAGTCGACGATTGCCTGGCACTGCGGGCTGCTGACCTCGCCCCAGTAGATGCCGGCGTATTGCGGGTGGTCTTCGGGGAAGAAGCCCTTGGCGTTCGGCATGACCGCAACCGCGCAGCCCAAGGCTTCGGCCAGCTCACGGAACGCGTCGATCGCGCCGTGGGCGCGCAGGTGAGCACCGGCCAGCAGGATCGGCTTCTTCGCCTCCGCGATGAGGTCGGTGGCGCGGCCGACGGCGTCGGCCAGCATCCGCGGGTTGCTGTACTGCCCGGACCGCAGCGTGGAGAACGGGGCCGGCGGAGCACACGGTGCGGCCGACAGGTTGCAGGGGATCTCGATGTAGGCCGGCTTGCGCTCGCGCAGCGCCGTGCTGATCGCCTCGTCGATCATGACGGGTGCATTGGCGGGGTGCTGGATGCGCACCGCCACGCACGTGACTTGCCGGAACACCTCGTACTGAGCGGTGAAGTCGTGGGTGCCCACGGTGTGGTGCAGGATGTGGTTCTCCCCAGCGTCATTGGTGTTGGGGCTCGACGACACCATGATCACCGGCAGGCGTTCGGCAGCGGCGCCTGCGACCCCGTTCAGTGCCGAATACGCACCCACGTTGTAGGTGGTGAGCACCGCCGCCGCGCCGTTGACCCGGGCGTAGCCCTCGGCCGCGTAGGCGGCGTTGAGCTCGTTGCAGCAACCGATCTGCTCGATGTTCTCGTTCTCCAGCAGTTCGTCGAGCAAGACGAGGTTGTAGTCCCCGGGGACCATGAAGTAGTGCTTCAGCCCGATCTGCTCGAGCCGGGTCGCGAGGTACTTACCGACGGTGAAGTCAGCCATGATTGCGTTCCTTTTGCGTTGAGTCACTCGGGAAATTGATCACTCGGGCGCGTCGATCGGGACGACGTTGATGAGCTTCTTGTTGACGAACTCCTGGATGCCGATGTTGGACAGTTCGTGCCCGTAGCCCGACAGCTTGATACCGCCGAAGGGCAGGTCCGGCTTGGTCCAGGTGGGGTGGTTGACGAAGACCATGCCGGTCTCGATGCGCTTGGCGACCTCGACCCCGCGTTCGGCGTCTTGCGTGAACACCGAACCGCCGAGCCCGAAGTTCGAGTCGTTGGCCAGCCGCACCGCGTCGTCCTCGCTGGTCGCCCGGAAGAAGAGGGCCACCGGTCCGAAGAACTCCTGGTAGTAGGCGGGGTTGTCCGGGGTGAGGTCGGTCAGGATGGTGGGCTGCACGAACGCGCCCGTGGTGGGCACGGGGTCACCCAGCGAGATGGCCGTCGCGCCGGCGTCCACCGCGGCCTTGATCTTCTCGTGCAACTCGTCGGCGGCACCCTGGCTGGACATTGGCGGCAGCGTGGTGCCCTCGTCGAACGGGTCGCCGGCCTTGAGCCCGGCCAGCGCGGCCTTGAACTTCTCCAAGAATTCGTCGGCGATCTCCTCCGCGACGATGATCCGCTTGGAGGCCACGCAGCACTGACCGCCGTTGTTCATCCGGCCCCACAGCGCCCAGCGGACGGTCTTGTCCACATCCGCGTCGTCCAACACGATCAGCGCGTCCGAGCCGCCCAGCTCCATGGTGGACTTCTTGCAGTTCTTGCCCGCGCGAGCCGCGACGACCGAGCCCGCGCCCTCGCTGCCGGTCAGCGACACACCGCGCACCCGCGGGTCGTCGATCAGCATGTTGATCTGATCCTTGGTCGCAAACAGGTTGGTGTAAGCGCCCTCCGGGGCACCGGCCTCGAGCAGCAGCCGCTCGAAGGCGGCCGCCGCCTGCGGAACGTTGGAGGCGTGCTTGACCATGACCACGTTGCCGGCCATCAGGTTCGGGGCCGTCACCCGCGCCAGCTGGTACAAGGGGAAGTTCCACGGCTGGATGCCCAGGATGACCCCGAGCGGCGCGCTGACGAGCATCGCGTTGTCGTTGACGCTGACCGTGTTGATGCGCTCGGGCGCCAGGAACTGCTCGGCGTTGTCCGCGTAGTACTCGAAGATCTCGGCGCTGAGCGCCACTTCGCCTAGGCTCTCGTTGTAGAGCTTGCCCATTTCCAGCGTCAGCAGGCGGGCGAACTCGTCGGGGCGTTCGGTGAGGATGGCCGCGGCACGGCGGCACACCGCGGCGCGTTCGGCGTACGACGCCTGGCTCCAGGACTCAAAGGTCTTCTGGGCCTGCGCGAGAAGGTTCATCGCCTCCGCGTCGGTCAGGTCATCGAAAGTGGCCACGACCTCGTTGTTGTACGGGTTGACGGTCCGGTATGCCATGGTGATCCTCCGTTGTTTCGCGCTCCTGAAACATCTCTCATCGCAAGCGATTCCGCGCAGCTCCCTGCTGACGCGGTGTTATTTCTCAGCATCCGGGTTCGGCTCGGCCATGTCGTTACCGCCACCGCCAAAGTGACATACCAGCCAGCAGCTAAAGTGCCCGAAGGCGAGCTTCTGACGAATCGTCAGAGTTGCGCTGGCTCGCAAAGTGTTTCATTTTCGGGTGAATGCGCGTCAAGCTCTGTGCAGATTCGACAGATCAAAATGAATTGCTGCTAGCCGGTATACGCGACTGCGGGTGGCCTGAAGTTGTTCACCGCCGTCGACGCGGACACTCGGAACAGAGCGTCTCGCGCCTGACGAAAGTCACGACGACGAACGCGCTCCAGAGCGACAGGAGAACAAAGAGCATGAACAAACTCAGGATCGTCCGATCTGCAGCAACCGTGTTAGCCATGGCGGGTGTCGGGTTGGCCTCGCTGCTGACGACTTCGGCGGCGGCCAACCTAGCCGACTGCCCTCAAGGTTGGTACTGGGACAACTATCGGCAAAACTGCCTGCCGCCCGGATTGCCGAAGGATCCGCCCAATGGATGCCTTACCGGCAACGGGACGCATCTCAACGGCACCATCTGCGTCAATTAGGATCTAGTCGGCGTGAGGACTTGGTGATGCACATTGCAACAGTCGTCTTGTCCGTTCTGTTGGCTGCGGAGCTCGCGTTCACAGGGATCATCAAGATCCTCGGCACCGGCACCGCACGCGCCAATGCCGCGCATCTCGGGATCACCTTGCGCTCAGCCGCCTCAATCGGTATCGCAGAACTCGCCGCTGTGGCGGGCCTTCTCGCCGGACTCGCGGTCAAGCCTCTTACCATCGTGACTGCCGCTGCCGTCGCACTCCTCAGGCCGGCGCCCTCGGCTATCACCTCAAGGCGCGCGACAATGGCGTCGCACTGCTTCCCGCGGCGATCACTGGACTGGCAGCCGTCGGCGTGGTGGTGTTAACCATCGCGGCGTAAGACCTGCACCGCCCGACCCGGACAAGGAGAACGTCGAAAGATGTTGCTTCCCGTGGCAACTGAGCCATTCACCGCTCCCACAGACCGCGACATGCTGCCTTCGGAGCGACGCGAATTCGTGCGCACGCATCGCACCTGTGTTTACGGCTACCGCCGCCGCCACGACGGCCCGGCTATGTCGGTCGTGTACTACGTACCCACCGATGACGACGAACTGCTGGTCTCGACGATGGCCCCACGCGGCAAGGCTCGTGCGGTGGCGCGCGACGGCAAAGTGAGCCTATGCGTGCTCGACGAGCGGTGGCCGTTTGTCTATCTGCAGGTGTATGCCGATGCAGTCATCGACCGCGACCGCGACCTCGTGGTCGATGTGATGATGGCCGTAGCCGGACGCATGTCGGGCCACCCGCTCGGTGACGAGGCCCGCCCGTACGTGGCGCAGATGGCGGACAAAGAGGATCGAGTCGTCGTGCGCTGCCGTCCCTACGCGACTTTCGCGCAGCCACCCCGGCACCTCGATCGAAACGACCAGGTGGAGGAGGTCACTCACTGGGTGTCGCCGATGGTTGCTTGGGACACACCAGATCCGGTCTGAGGATGGTCTCTGAGGGAAAACGCTGCGGCGCAACGGGATCAAGGGTGAACGGCGGCTGCCGATGGCCGGCGGTAGCCATCAGCGCGTTGGCCTAATCGGTAAGTCACGCTGGCGGAGTAGTGTTGGCGCATCAAGGCCGCGGTGTTGGGCGCTTGGCCGGGTGAGGATGGTGGTTGCTGATGGGCGATCGCCGTCGCGACGCGGAGGCGTTGCCGTCGTTGTATGGGCGGCGAAGCGAGTGCGCGGCGCTGGATGGGCTGCTGGCGCGGGTGCGTGGTGGGCGCAGCGCGGTGCTGGTGTTGCGTGGGGAGGCGGGGATTGGCAAGACGGCGCTGCTGGGTTACCTGACCGGGCGGGCGGCGGGCTTCAGCGTGGCGCGGTGTATGGGCGTCGAGTCGGAGATGGAGTTGGCCTTCACTGGGCTGCATGATCTGTGCGCGCCGATGCTCTCGTGCCTGGATGCGTTGGAGGAGCCCCAGCGTGCGGCGCTCAGTGTGGCGCTGGGGTTGGCGTCCGGGGAGCCCGCGGAGTCGTTTCTGGTGGCGTTGGCGGCGCTGAACCTGTTGGCCCAGGCCGCCGAGGATCGGCCGCTGCTGTGCGTCGTCGATGATGTGCAGTGGCTGGATCAGGCCACCGCTGGCGTGCTCGGGTTTGTGGGGCGGCGACTGCTGGCCGAGCCGGTGGGGCTGGTGTTCGCCGCCCGGACGACGTCGGTGTCGGAGGATCCGCTGGCGGGTTTGCCCGATCTGCGGTTGTTCGGTCTGGATGAGCGGTCGGCTTGCGCGCTGCTGGTGTCGGTGACCACGGGCCGCATCGATGAGAGCGTGCGTCGACGCATCCTGGAGGAGGCGCACGGAAATCCGCTGGCTTTACGGGAATTGGGGGTGGTGGATTTCGCGGGTGGGTTCGCGCTGCCCGACAGCGTCAGTGTGCCGCGCCGTATCGAGGATCAGTACCTGACGCGGCTGCGCGGGTTGCCGCAGGCAACCCAACGGCTCGTGCTGGTTGCCGCCGCCGATCCGGTCGGGGACCCGGCGCTGCTGCAGCGCGCGGCACAAACGCTGGGTCTGCAAATCGACGCGGTGGACCTGGCCGTTGATGCGGGACTGCTGGACATCGGTGCGGGGGTACGGTTTCGCCACCCGTTGCTGCGTTCGGCCGTGTACGGGGCCGCCGAGGAGGAAGAGCGGCGAGCCGTGCATGCCGCTCTGGCCGAAGTGACCGACCCGCAACTTGACCCCGACCGGCGAGCCTGGCATCGCGCCTATGCGGCGGTTGCCGCCGATGAGGAGGTGGCCGCAGAGCTGATCGGGTCGGCCGATCGCGCCCAGCGGCGCGGCGGGGTGGCCGCGGCGGCGGCGTTTTGGGAGCGGGCCGTGGCACTGACCCCCGATCCGGCCCGGCGGGCAGAGCGTGCACTGGTTGCGGCCGAAGCCAAATACGCCGCCGGAGATTTCGTGGCCACCAAAAACCTGTTGGCAGCCGCCGAGATAGGTCCCTTAGACCAGCAGGGGCATGCGCGGCTTGAGCGCATGCGCGTGCAGACCGAATTCGGCCTGCAGCTCGCGTTTCTGAACAACCGCGGCAGCGATGCCCCGCTGCTGCTGTTGCAGGCGGCGCAGCGGCTACTACCGCTCGATCCCGTTTTGGCGCTGGAGACGTTACTGGAAGGTCTGGTAATGGGTTTGTACACCGCGCGCCTCGCCGCCGGGGGAGGTGTTGCGGAGGTGGCGCGGGCGGCGAAATCCGTTCCGCTGGGGCCTGCGCCGGCGCACCCGCTGCTGCTGCTGCGCGGGCTGGCGGTGCGGGTGCTCGACGGCTATGTGGCCGCGGCGCCGTTGCTCAAAGAGGCGCTGCGGCTCTATCGGGCGCAGCCCGTGCAGCTGGATGCGCTGTGCCACCCCTACTGCCTGGTGGTTGCCGAGCTGTGGGACGACGATGCGTGGTTTGAGCTCGCCAACGGCCAAGTCCAGCTAGCGCGCTCGAGCGGCACCCTGAGCTGGCTTCCGGTCGCCCTGGGTTGGCTTTCGGAGTTTCATGTCCGGGCTGGCGAGTTCGCCGAAGCTGAGGCCCTCATCTCGGAATGGCAGACCTTGGACCCAGGGATCGGGGAGCTCATCCTGCAGTACGACGCGGTGCTGCTGGCGGCCTGGCGCGGAGACACGGCACACGCGACCGACATATTTGAAAAGATGATCGCGGCCGGTTACAGGCGGGGTGAGGGTTCGGCTTTGAGTTACGTCGACTTCGCCAAATCGGTGCTCTATAACGGTCTGGCGGAGTACGACCGGGCCGCCGAGGCCGCGCACAACGCCGTCGGCACAAACGACTTCCTCGTCTCCACTTGGGCGCTGCCCGAACTGGTGGAGGCCGCGGCGCGAAGTGGCCAGCGGACGCGTGCCGCTGAGGCCTGTGAGCGGTTGTCGGAGATGGCCGCGGCCAGCGGGACCTACAGCCTTCGTGGTGCGGCGGCGCTTGCGCGCGCGCTGGTGGCCGACGGCGATGTGGCTGAAGAGTTCTACCGGGAGGCCATCGAGTTAGTCACCGGCACCCGGATGGTGTCTCAACTCGCGCGGGCACG